>NZ_JBMDKU010000015.1:0-150456 GCF_057809855.1 Phenylobacterium sp. FG114
CCTTTGGTCGGGCGGACTCTAGCTATTCCTGGCTGAGTTTCAGGGGGTCACGTCACCATCCCGGCGCTCCTCGATCGCGTTCTCGTCGGGCCCTCGCGCGACGCCTACGCAATAGCCCAAGCATTCGTCGCGGAACTATCGCGCCTTGGCGTCCCCGATGCGCCCGCACGCGTCGTCATCACCAACGTGCCCCTGCGCAACTGACGACACCACCCAGCGCGGCGAGCAGCGGCGCGCCGTCTCCACGCTGAACGGGAGGGACCAATGAAACGCGACATGGACCTTGTAAGGGATATCCTGCTTTTCCTTGAGGGGAGGGATAGTCCGGCGTCCATTACGGCAAATGCCTTTCCGATGGAGGTAAGTTCGGATTCTGACATTCAATATCACCTCAATCTTATCTATCAGGCGGGCTTCATAAGCGGCGAGCCCACCACGAGCACCACCTCAGATCGGCTCATCTCGGTCCTGCCATTTGACCTGACTTGGAAAGGTCACGAATTTCTAGAGACGGTTCGCGATCCAGAAATTTGGCGCAAGGCCAAAGCTGGCGCAGCCTCTGCAGGCACCGCCAGCATTGAGTTCATTTGGGGGATGGCCAAGGCGCTAATCACCAACGTCATCAAGGAGAAGACGGGCCTGGATCTCGCCTAAGCTATGATGCCTCGCTCGAGTTGATGAGGACTATTCGCTAGGGCGCTCAGGAGGGGTGATGTCGGTCGCGAACTTCAAGAAAGACTGCGACTACGAGATCGATCAAAGCTGCCGAGCCATATCGATAGCAGCAACTCACACAGCCTCCACGGCGATGCTGATGGACCCCAATGGTGGCAACGACCGTGTCGCCTTCCTCTACACGGCTGAGTTTGAACGCGAGGGGTGGCGGCTCGTCGAGGCGCTTGAGGAACGCTATGTGGCTGCGGTGAACATGCCCGGCGCAAGCAAGCCGGATCTGCGACGGTGCTACAGGAATGCCGTTGCGCGATACGTCGCCCACTGCGGCACGCTGGGGCGAACGCCACACGCCTTCAAGGACAACCGAAATGCTCTTCTGGATCGTGAACTCGCCGAGATCGAAAAACGGCTAGACCAACGGATCAACTACACGATCCGAGGTGTCGAAATGGCACCGAGAAAGGGCTGGCACGAACGTCACCCGGTCGTCTATGCGACTGCGCTAGTCGCTGCGGGCGCGTTCCTCAAGTTCGTCTTCGATGTCCTTAAGGTTCAGTACTTCCCGGGCTGAGGCGATCCGGCCAAACGTCCGGCACGTTGCAGCTCAAGCCGCCATCATTCCATCGACAGACTCTGACCTCCATGATCGCCAGACGACGATGCAAGGCAACGAGTCTTCCGTACAGGTTCGAGCTCTTGCCAGTCATCAGGCGGTTGGACAGCCACGCGGCGAGGTCGGCGACCTCAAAGAGGGCTCTGCGGGCGTCCTTAGGGATTTCGCTGAGAGGCTTTGAGTCTACGCGGTCGTCGATGTTCACACCCGGCACGTTGTAGTAGCCGCCGACCGCCGACGAGGCCCTCATCCGCTTTCCGAGCCATTCGGCCTTCGTGGGGTCATCGTCTGGCCAGATGCGGATTTCGCCGCCGCCGCGATAGTCTCGCAACATTGGGATGATCGCGCAGTTCGCGCAGAAGATCCCCATGGTCTTGCTGTCGAAGACCACGCGTGGGAAGTCGCCGTCCGCAGGTTGCGGGTTCGGAAAGTCGGACAAGCGACCGCGGGCAGTGACGATCCTCAGGTCCGCCGCAGTGAGTAGGACATCCGCTAGGTCTTCGTAGATGTCGATCACCGCAGGCGTGGTCAGATGAGCCAACCCCTTCTTAGCTCGCTGATCGCCGCTGAACAGGATGCGGCAATGGAGTTTGTCCAAGCTGTGGCGGGCTTTCAGACGCTCGATCTCGTCACCGAGCTGTGCCGCGGCACCGGCCGGGATGCAGGTGAGCGCGTATGAGACGAAGTCGCCGCTCGCAGACTCGTCGCCAAAGGCATCAAGCATCGTGGTCTCGAGACCTCCGGTGGGGCGCACCCTATCAACATCCGCAACGGTTGAGAGCGGGCGTAGTCCGAGTGAGCGGTTGAATGTCCGGTTTCCGCTCCGGTCTCAATTTCCGTTCCTGGCGCATCGCGGCCCCAACGCTATGAGCAGGCTGCGCCTGGCGGCGGTATGGATTGGCTGAGGCTCTAGGGTGCTGAGCTGGATGGTGAGGTCGGCCCGAACGAAAAAACGGCCCCGGCGTCGCGCCGGGGCCGTCAGATGGCTGTCACTGCCGAGATTGCGGTGGAAAGCATAAGCTTCCCGATCAATTTCGAAGCGCCACGCAGGAGGGGCTTAAGGTTCGAGGCTGTTTTCATGATGGCTCCTTTCGCTCTGTCGAAGATAGTTTCCAGGACGGTGTGAGCGGCGCCATGCATCAAGCTGTGAACGGCTAAGTGACTCCAGTTGGCAGTGATCCCTCCGAAGAGGAGTGGGTGTCCTGGCGCTTCAGGACTGGCCTGCAGTATAGCCGAGAACGCCCCTTTCGCCAAACGCGCGACGGAGTTCGGGTGTGCGTGCGACTCTAGGGCGCCGGCACTGCGCGCACCCACGAGCGGTGGGTCATCGCCGGGTCTCGGGGACACGATACCTAATCCCCCGCGAGGGTCTCGAACCTGGAAGGGAGCCAACTTCCCCTCATGGCGCAGCGCAGACGCCAGGGAGGGCTCGCCGCAGCATAAAAGACCGTGCGGCTACCATGGTGGTTGCTTCCCCTAGCGCATCTTACTCAGCGTCTCGTGGCGCCCACTCGTCATCCAGCTCGATCGATGGACGCTGCGGGCGAGTTCGGGGCTCGCAGGCCTAACGAGCTTGGCAATTGAAGCGCCGAAGCGATAATTAGGCAGGCACAATTCAAGGCTGAGCGAGTTCGGGATGCTTCGTGCGGTAATCGCGATTCTGTTGGCTTCGTCGGTACCAAGCCTTGCGCTAGCGCAAGGTTCGCCGCTTGATGGTTTCACCGCCATGAGCTTGCCGCGGAGCACCCTTCCCATCGGTGCTAAGTGGCTTCAAAGCACCGGACCGAACGGGTCCGCCACCAGCGCCGACAACATCGAAAATAGCGAGAGCTTGTCGTCCGCCGTCATGGGCAAGAAGCTCAAGCAAAACGTGACAGCAGCACTGGGTTCTTACCTCGGGCTGTCCGCGGACCGAGCCAAAACGCTCGACGTCAAATACACGGGCCTCAAAGTTGATCGGGTTCGCGACGTAGCGAAGGTCGCGGGACTTTCGTCCGGGCAACGGCTTCTTTACGCCGCAGTCAAAGCCAGTACGATTGAAATCAACGCCACCTCGGGCACGAACGCCACGCTCAGGGCAGCCGCAGAGGCGAAGGGTATCAAAGCGGTTCTCTCCGCCGGGTCAGGCAACACCTCAGTTTTGAAGCTTGATGGCGGCAATCTCTACATCGCCTACCGAGTCATGGAGATTGGGAGGGCAACGACGACGGAGACAAAGGCATCGTTCGTAAACACAGGTGGCGGCTTCGAGGCCGTCGCCGCGCCGTACAAGATCACGCGCCTAGATAGCTTCAATCAAGTGTCTGGTTGCAACAACCCCTCGTCGCTCCCGCAAACTCGCTTTAGCATCGTCAACGAGCAACAACCGGATATCACGGGCACTTTCCCGACGCAGGAAGTGACAGTTGATCCCGGAATTGGCCGTTCCTTCCCACTTGCTGCGACGCAGACGGAGAATACGATCTCCGCGAGGCGCGTAACGATCAGCTATGTCCCGACTTTCAGTAGGCGTACGCTACCGGATGGCCGGAATGTCTGTATGTTGGACTATCCAGATGCAGTGAATTTCGTCAGCCTCACGACGTCGACCTTCGAACTTAAGGCGTTCGACAAGCCGAGCGGCTTGTAGAGGAACACCGGCGAAGGTCCGTTTTCTGCGCGGAGGCTAACTTCCGCTCCTGGCGCGACCACTCCGCAAGCCGACCACGGCGCCAAGGTCCGCAACGGCTCGAAACCCGCTCTACGCCCCGCGCGGCGGGAGGCCCGGGCCGCCGAGGCCAGCCGCCGGCGGCTTGCGTTCACCGACGCCCCTACTTGCGGAAGAAGCCGTAGATGCGCTCGGCCAGGGGCTGGCTGACGCCTTCGACCTTGGCGAGGTCCTCGACGCTGGCCCGGCTGACGCCGCGGGCCGAGCCGAAGGCGTGGAGCAGCGCGCGCTTGCGGCCGGGGCCGACGCCGTCGATCTCGTCCAGGGGGTTCTTCTTCAGGTCCATGGCCCGCTTGGTGCGGTGGGTGCCGATGGCGAAGCGGTGGGCCTCGTCGCGCAGGCGCTGGAGGTAGTAGAGGACCGGGCTCTTGGGCTCGAGCATGAAGTAGGGCTTGCCGGGGATGTAGAAGCGCTCCAGCCCGGCGTCGCGGTCGGGGCCCTTGGCGACGCCGACCACTGGGATGTCGTCGACGCCGAGGTCAGCCATGATCTCCATCACCGCGCCCACCTGGCCCATGCCGCCGTCGATGAGGACGAGGTCGGGGCGGACGACGTCGGCGGCGCCCTCCTCCTCTTCCTTGACCAGCCGGCCGAAGCGGCGGCGCAGGACCTCCTTCATCATCCCGAAGTCGTCGCCGGGGGTGATGTCGGTCGAGCGGATGTTGAACTTGCGATACTGGCTCTTCTGGAAGCCTTCGGGACCGGCGACGATCATGCCGCCGACGGCGTTCGTGCCCATGATGTGGCTGTTGTCGTAGACCTCGATCCGCTCGGGCATGGCTTCCAGGCCGAAGGCCTCGCAGACGCCGGCCAGCAGCTTGGTCTGGGCCGAGCTTTCCGACATCTTCCGGCCTAGCGCCTCGCGGGCGTTGGTGTAGGCATGCTCGACGAGCTGCTTCTTCTCGCCGCGCTGGGGCCGGCCGATCTCGACCCGGCGGCCGGACTTCTGCTGGAACGCCTCGGAGAGCAGCTCGCGCTCGGCGGGCTCGACGTTGACCAGGATCAGCTTGGGGATCGGCTTGTCGTCATAGAACTGGCCCAGGAAGGCGCCCATGACGTCGGCGTCCTCGTCGGACTTGTCGACCCGCGGGAAGTAGGCGCGGTTGCCCCAGTTCTGGCCGGCGCGGAAAAAGAAGACCTGGACGCAGGCCTGGCCGCCCTCGGCGTGGAGGGCGAAGACGTCGGCCTCCTCCAGGGTCTCGGGATTGATCTGGGTCTCCTGGGCCACCGAGGCCAGCGCCCGGATGCGGTCGCGCAGGCGCGCGGCGCGCTCGAACTCCATGTCGTCGGACGCGGCCTGCATCTCGGACGCCATCTTGCTCATCACCGCCCGCGACTTGCCGCGCAGGAAGGCCTCGGCCTGCTCGACCAGGCCGGCATAGTCGTCGATGGAGATCAGGCCGGTGCAGGGGGCGGCGCAGCGCTTGATCTGGTGCAGCATGCAGGGCCGCGTGCGGCTCTCGTAGACGCTGTCGGAGCACGAGCGCAGGAGGAACGCCTTCTGCAGGGTGTTGAGCGTCTTGTTGACCGAATAGGCGCTGGCGAAGGGGCCGAAGTAGTCGCCCTTGATGGTGTGGGCGCCGCGGTGCTTGCGCAGCTGGGCGGCCGGATGCTCGCGGCGGATGACGATCTCGGGGAAACTCTTGTCGTCGCGCAGCAGGACGTTGAAGCGCGGCTTCAGCTGCTTGATCAGGTTGATCTCGAGCAGCAGGGCGTCGGTCTCGGTGCGGGTGGTGACGAACTCCATCGACCGGGTGGCGTCGACCATGTGGGCGATACGCTGGGTGTGGAAACGGCCCTGGGCATATTGGACGACGCGCTTCTTCAGGCTGCGCGCTTTGCCCACATAGAGAACTTCGCCGTCTTCGCCGATCATGCGGTAGACGCCCGGCCGGTCGGGCAACCGTGTGACCTCGTCCTTGATCAACGCCGCGCCTTTCAGCGGCGAAGCCTCATTTGTGGACGACGGCGGGGTCACGAGCATGGCGTGAATATAGGCGAGTCCGACGGCTCCGGCAGGGGCGGCGGATAGACACCGGAACAGGCTTGGCCGTAATGCGTTACGGGCCATCGGGGGGAACGGGCTGAATGAGCGTGTCGGCGGACGAGCGTACGGGAGGGTCAGGGACGGCGGCTGCCGGGCCCGACTTCGCCGCGCTGTTCGCGGTGCTGCCCAGCCCGTACATGATCCTCGACCGCGACCTCGTCTATGTGGAGGTCAACGCCGCCTACTGCGAGGTGCTGGAGCGGCGGCGCGAAGACCTGCTGGGCGTCTACCTGTTCGACGCCTTTCCCGACACGGGCGAGAGCGGCCGGCGGCTGCGGGCCTCGCTGGAACGGGTCCTGGCCACGGGCGAGCCGGATTCCCTGCCGCTGATCCCCTACCCCATCGAGCGGCCGGCCAGCCGTGGCGGCGGGTTCGAGATGCGCTACTGGTCGGCCGCGCACGTGCCGCTGTTCGGACCCGACGGACGGGTCGCCTACATCGTGCAGAACACGGTGGACGTGACCGAGCTGCAGCAGCTGAAGGCCATGGCGTTCGGGCCGGGCGGCGGGCTGGCGCCGGCGCCGGGCGAGAAGGACGTGCTGCAGCGGGCGCGCGAGGCCGAGGCGGCCAATGTGAGCCTGATGCGCGAAACGCAGGGGCTGCGCGACCTGTTCATGCAGGCGCCGGGCTTCATGGCCGTGCTCGCCGGACCCGAGCTGCGCTTCGCCCTGGTGAACCACGCCTACCAGCAGCTGATCGGCCACCGCCACGTGATCGGACGCACCCTGGAGGATGCGCTGCCTGAGGTGGTCGGCCAGGGCTTCGTCGAACTGCTGCACGGCGTGCGCGAGCGGCGGGAGCCGTACATCGGCGAAGCGCTGAGCGTACGGCTGCAACGGGCTCCGGACGCGGCGCTGGAAGAACGCTTCGTCGACTTCATCTACCAGCCGATCCAGGCCCCCAGCGGCGAGGTGAGCGGGGTGTTCGTCGAGGGCAGCGACGTCACCGACCGCGTGCTGGCCGAGCGGCAGCAGAAGCTGCTGGTCGATGAACTGAACCACCGCGTGAAGAATACGCTGGCCACGGTCCAGGCCATCGCCCGCACGACGGTGCGCTCGGTGGATAGCCTGGCGGCGTTCCGCGAGGCGTTCGAGCCGCGGCTGCTGGCCCTGTCGACGACCCATGACCTGCTGACGGCGACGAGCTGGAAGGGCGCGGCGCTGCGCGACGTGCTCCTCGCCGAGCTGGAGCCCTACGCGCCCGGGAAGTACCGGCTGCAGGGCCGCGACGTGGAGCTGACGCCGGCGGAGACCCTCGCGCTGGGGCTAGTGGTGCACGAGCTGGCGACCAACGCGGCGAAGTACGGGGCGCTGAAGGCGGAGGCCGGCTGCGTGACGGTGCGTTGGCGCGTGGTCGGGGGAGAGCTGCGGCTCCGCTGGCGAGAATCGGGGGGGCCGCGCGTGACGCCGCCGACGCGCCAGGGCTTCGGCTCCCGCCTGATCGAACGGAGCCTGGCCGGGCAGCTGGCCGGCGAGGCGCGGCTCAACTTCGCCTCCGACGGTCTGGTCTGCCGCATCCGCCTGCCCCTGCGCCGGTCGGCGCAGGACGACAGGTCATAGCTTCAATATTGATTGAACATTGAAGGATTGGCGGCGGGCGCCGCCGGATTCCGTCCGCTCACCTAGCCCGGCCTGAAGCCTCCCCGCGCCCTAGACCTTCACCGCGCCCGTCGAGAGCTTGTCCCACACGGTCTTGGTGATCTTCACATAGCCCTTCTTGGCGTCGTGGAAGAAGAGCGGGCCCTTAATCTTCGCCGGGTCGTAGCCGTCGGCGACAAGGTCGATCTTCCGGGTCTTGAAGGTGCCGGTGGTCTCCAGGTGGGGCAGAATCCGGATGAACAGCGGCTGGGCGTACGGCGGGAGTTCGCGGGCGACGTAGTCGCCGAACGCCTTGGCGTCGAAGGCGCCATCCAGCACCAGGGCCGCCATCCCCGCGCGGCCGTCGGTCCCCTCGACCTCGACCCCGTAGACGTTGGCCTGCTCGACGCCCGGGAAGGCCTGGAGCCGCTCGGCGACTTCGTTGGTGGACACGTTCTCGCCCTTCCAGCGGAAGGTGTCGCCGATCCGGTCGACGAAATAGAAGTAGCCGTCCACGTCCTGCTTCATCAGGTCGCCGGTGGCGAACCAGGCGTCGCCACGCTCGAAGACGTTCTGGATGATCTTCTTCTCGGACGCCGCCTTGTCGAGGTAGCCCGTGTACTCGGAGCGGGCGTCCCCGCCGCTGATCATGCCGACGCACTGGCCGACCTGGCCGGGGCCACACTCGATGCAGAGGCCGTCCGGGCCACGCACCACCTCCTCGGTCTCGACGTCGTACTGGACGAGCCGGGCGTTGAAGCGCTTGCGCAGCCATTTCGGGATGCGCCCGATCGCCCCTTCCCGGCCGTCGAAGTTGAACATCGACACATTGCCCTCGGTGGAGCCGTAGAACTCCAGGATCTCGGGGATCCGGAACCGGGTCTTCATCGTCGGCCAGATGTCGGGGCGCAGCCCGTTGCCGAAGGCCATGCGGATCTTGTGCCGGGTCTCGTCCTCGTCCGGGTCGTGGTTGACCAGGTAGCGGCAGAGCTCGCCGATGTAGACGAACATGGTGCAGCCCTGCTCGACGATCTCGGGCCAGAAGTGGCTGGCCGAGAACTTGCGGCGCAGCACGACAGAGCCCCCGTTAAGCAGCGCCGCGCCCAGGGCGCAGAGCCCGCCGGTGGCGTGGTAGAGCGGCAGGGTGACGTAGATGCGGTCGCTGGCCGTGGCGCCGGTCGAGCCCGCGAAGCCGCGCATGTAGAGCTGGGCGCGCATGTGGGTGATGCGCGCCGCCTTGGGCATCCCGGTGGTGCCGGAGGTGTAGATCAGCAGCGCCGTGTCGGCCGCGGTCATGTCCTCGCGCACCGAACGGTCGGGGGGAAGCTGGCTGCAGCTCTTCAGAGCCTGCCCCAGGTCGCGCTGGTCGCCGTGGGCATGTCCGAGGATCCACTGCTGCATCGGGCGTTCGAGCAGCGGTCGCGCCTGTTCGAAGACCGGCGAGGTCTCGTGGTCGACGATGACGTGGTTCGCGCCGGCGATGTTCAGGCAATGGGCCAGCGGCAGGCCGTAGAGCTGGTTGTTGATGAGCGCGGTGACCACGCCGACCTTGGACAGGCCGTACCAGACGGCGAAATATTCCAGCCGGTTGGGCATGAAGAGCGCCACCACCTGCCCGCGGCGCAGATTCAGGCTCTTGGCCCAGTGGGCGTACCGATTGGCCATGGCGTCGAGTTCGCCATAGGTCACCGAGCGGCCCTCGAAGATCATGGCGGTGCGATTGCGGTGCAGCTCCACGGCCGCCTGCAGGTCGTCGCAGATCAGGTTGTCGGAGTCCCGGGCGATGGTCTTGACCCGCTTCAGGGTCCTGCTCAGCCCTTTCCAGAACCGCCAGTCGCGCTTGAGCCTGGCATTCAACCGCATCCGCACCTCCAGTCGCAGCCCCGACCTTGGCGAGAGCCGGTCATGGCGGTCAAGCGTCGCCATGACATCGGATCGAAGAGAAGCCAGCTCAGCCGCCCGACCCGACCACGCCTTAGGGCGCAGCCTCCCAATTGTGACGTTGGCGTGGCGGCATTGCGCACAGAATTCGTCCAACAACCCGATGTATCCGTAAGCTTAGCCACATGGCCCTCTGTAACAGAAGGCGACGGATCGGGAACCTGAACTGAGTAACGCCGTTTGTTCTCCTCGACACATCCTTGGAGGGACAAAATGTCGATGGACTTCGACGGACGTGAGTCCGACAAACCGATCACCGACCAGGAAGGCGTGATGTTCGCCGCCCAGCCGGTGTGGGAACGCAATCGCAAGAAGAAGGGCTTCGGCCGCGGCCGCGCGCCAAGCGCCGCGACACCGACGTCCGTGGCGCCGGAACCCCGGAGCTTCGCCGCCGAGCGCGACGAGGAGCCGATGGTGCTCGACACACCGATCGAGCGTCCGATGGAGCGGCCCATCGCCAGCACTCCGGTGCGTGACTACCCGCGCACGGAATACGCCGCGATGAACCCCGCCGCGCCCCGCTCGACGGTCACCAACTCGACCCTGGCGGCCGAGAGGGAGACCGACGCCGGCCTGGTGGCGCCGATCGGCATGAGCCGTTCGACGCGCACCACCCGCTCGGCGAAGTCGAACAGCGTCGCCCCCGCCGCGATCGCCGCGGGCGTGGTGGCCCTGGGCGCCCTGGGCGCCACGGGTTGGTACATGAGCCGCGACAACGGCGGCGTGCCCGAGCTGACGCCGGGCTCGACGACCAGCGAAGTCGCCAGCGCGCCGCTCGCCAATCCGCCGATGGCGACGACCGAAACGCCCGGTCAGATGGCCGCCAACGCCGCGGTTCCTCCGCCGGCGACGCCCGCGGCCGCCGAGCCGACCCGCGCTTCGAACCCCGCTCCGACGCGCACCGCCCGCAACACGGCGCGCGCGCGGCCCGCGGAATCGGCTCCGAGCGCGGCCCAGGCCAGCGCGAACGCCAGCACGACGGCGCCCCTTCCCGATGGTCCTCAACCGTACTCGGCGGACACCACGACGGCGCCGACGCAGGTGAACCCGCCGCTGGTGACCTTGCCGCCGGCTCCTACGACCGCAGCGCCGGCCGCCATTCCGCAGACGCCGCCCACCGCGACGCCGGAACCGACCCCGCCGACGGAAGCGCCGACCAGCGCGACCCCGCCGACGCAGTAGGCGAAAGCTAGATGGAAGAACGAGGGCGCGACCGCAGGGTCGCGCCCTTTTTCGTTGGCCCTCACCGGACGGAAGTCGGCTATCGTCGTTCGCAAAAGAAGACGACTGCGGGAGGAATGTGATGGCCGGTGGCGTTGGCGGCCCGTCGTTGGACGTGGCGATCGTGGGCGCAGGTTTTTCCGGGCTCTACATGCTGCACCGGCTGCGGACGCTGGGGGTCTCGGCGCGCGTGTATGAGGCGGGCCCCAGCGTGGGCGGCACCTGGTACTGGAACCGCTATCCGGGCGCGCGGGTGGACATCGAGAGCCAGGAATACTGCTACTCGTTCTCGCCTGAGCTCGACGCCGAATGGGCGTGGAGCGAGCGCTACGCCGCCCAGCCGGAACTGCTGCGGTACCTCAACCACGTGGCCGACCGCTTCGGCCTGCGGCCGGACATCCAGCTGGAGACGCGGGTCGCGGCGGCGCACTACGACGAGGCGGCCCGGCGCTGGACCTTGACGACCGACCGCGGCGAACGGGTCTCGGCGCGGCACGTGGTGATGGCCACCGGCTGCCTGTCGGTGGCGAAGGAGCCCGACATGCCGGGCGCGGAGAGCTTCGCGGGCGCGAGCTATCACACCCACCGTTGGCCGGAAGGCGGCGTGGATTTCCGCGGCCAGCGGGTCGCGGTCATCGGCACCGGTTCCTCAGCGATCCAGGCGATCCCGCAGATCGCGGCCCAGGCGGCGCACGTCACCGTCTATCAGCGCACGCCGAACTTCAGCGTGCCGGCGCACAACGGGCCGACCGACCCGGCCGTCGCCGACGACTGGGCGGCGAACCGCGCGCAGTACCGCAAGGAGGCACGCGAGGCCGGCTTCGCGATCCGCGCGGTGCAGCAGCGTGAAGACCTGGCCCTGGAGACCCCGCCGGAGCAGCGGGCGGCGGCGTTCGAGGAGCGCTGGGCCCGCGGCGGCTTCAGCCTACTGGGCGCCTATGGCGACCTGATCTTCTCGAAGGAGGCCAACGACACGGCCGTGCAGTTCGTCGCCGACAAGATCCGCCGGATCGTGCGGGACCCGGCGACCGCCGAAAAGCTGATCCCCAAGACCTACCCGATCGGGTCGAAGCGGATCTGCGTGGACACCGGCTACTACGCCACCTTCAACCGGCCGAACGTCAGCCTCGTGGACCTGACCGAGACGCCGATCGAGGCGATCACGCCCGTCGGCGTCCGCACCAGCGCGGGCGAGGAGGGTTTCGACGCCATCGTCTACGCCATCGGCTTCGACGCCATGACCGGCGCGCTGTCGAAGATCGACATCCGCGGAAAGGATGGCGTGGCGCTGAAGGACGCCTGGGCGGAGGGGCCGAAGAGCTATCTGGGGCTGATGGTGGCCGGCTTCCCCAACCTGTTCATCGTCACCGGCCCGGGCAGCCCTTCGGTGCTGTCCAACATGGCGGTCTCCATCGAACAGCACGTGGAGTGGATCAGCGACTGCATCGCCTGGATGGGCCAGAGGCAGGCCGGCGCCATCGAGGCGACCGAGGCCGCGCAGGACGCGTGGGTGGCGCACGTGAACGAGGTGGCGGAGGTCACCGTCTATCCGCAGGCCAACTCCTGGTACCTGGGCGCCAACGTGCCGGGGAAACCCCGGGTGTTCATGCCCTACATCGGCGGCTTCCCGGTCTATGTGGAGAAGTGCGCCGAGGTGGCGGCCAGGGGCTACGAAGGGTTCGAGGTGACCGCTGGGGGTCGCAGCTGAGGCGCGGCTGCTTTGTGGACCCGCCGGGTTGCCGCGCGGCCGAGTGCGCCCCAAATCAGGCGACACACACACAGGACAACAGATGACCGCACAGCCGACCGTGGCGCTGAACGACGGCGCGCAGATGCCCCAATTCGGACTGGGGGTCTGGCAGACGCCGCCCGAGCAGGCGGCCGAGGTGGTGAAGACGGCGATCGAGGCCGGGTATCGCGCGGTCGACACCGCCGCGGTCTACCGCAACGAGGCCGGGGTGGGCGAAGGCCTGAAGGCCGCCGGCGAGGCCGCGCAGGGGGTCTTCGTCACCACCAAGCTGTGGAATGAGAACCAGGGCTACGACGCCGCCTTGCAGGCCTTCGACAAGAGCCTGGGCCGGCTGGGGCTTTCGTCGATCGACCTCTACCTGATCCACTGGCCGTCGCCGCAACGGGACCTCTACGTGGACAGCTGGAAGGCGCTGGTGCGGCTGAAGGCGGAAGGGCGGGCCAAGTCGATCGGCGTGTCGAACTTCCAGCCCGAGCACCTGGAACGGATCATCGGCGAGACGGGCGTGACCCCGGCGGTGAACCAGGTCGAGCTGCATCCGCGCTTCCAGCAGCGGGCGCTGCGCGAGGCGCATCAGCGGATGGGAATCGCCACCGAGTCCTGGAGCCCGTTGGGCCAGGGACAGCTCCTGGCCGATCCGCTGGTCACCGCCATCGCCGCCAAGCATGGCAAGTCGGCCGCGCAGGTCGTCATCCGCTGGCACCTGGACAACGGCCTGATCGTGATCCCGAAGTCGGTGACGCCTTCGCGCATCCGCGAGAACGTCGACGTCTTCGACTTCAACCTCGATGCCGACGACCTGGCCAGGCTGGCGGGCCTGGACAATGCGGGCGGCCGGATCGGCCCCGACCCGATGACCGCGGCCTTCTAGGCGCTATTGCTCGCCGATGCCGATCAGCTCGATCTCGAACAGGAGCGTGCTGTTGGGCGGGATCGGGTCGCGGACGCGCGAGCCGTAGGCGATGTCGCCGGGGATCACGAACTCCCAGGTCTCGCCCACCCGCATCATCGGCACGCCCTCCTGCCAGCCTTTGATAAGGCGGGGCAGCGGGAAGGTGGCGGGCTCGCCGCGCTCCCTGGAGCTGTCGAAGACGCGGCCGTCGATGAAGCGGCCGGTGTAGTGGATGGTCACGGTGTCGGTCGGGACCGGGCGCGGCGCGGAGCTCTTCGCCGCCTTCACCCGATGGGCCTGCAGACCCGAGGCGGTGACGATCCAGCCCGGGCGGGCCTTGGACCAAGCCTCGTAGGCCTTCTGCCCCTGCTCCCACTTCTCTTGCGGCGTGCCGGTGTAGACGATCGGCGTGGCGGGGGGCGGCGGGACGGTGGCGCAGGCCGACAGCGCGAGGGCGGCGAGCGAGGCGATCAGGACGCGCATGGACTATCCGGGCTGAATCGAAGGCGGTGACGGTTGGTACGACGTCACCCGGCGCCTGTCAGCGCTTCTTGCCCAGCTCGGCGGCGATGTCCTTGGTCAGGCGGCCCACCTTGCGATGCGCCGCGACGATCTGGTCCTGGGTCACGCCCCAGCGCTTCATCCAGTATTCGACCGCCTTGCGCTCCGAGAGATCGAGGCGGTCCTTGTCGATGAAGCCGCGCTTGTCTTTCAGGCCGGCCATGGGAATCCTCCGTGAACTTCCAGGGTAGCGGGAAAATCCCGCCGGCGCTGCAGGATGCGCGCACCGACCTCGACGGCGCCCGGCGGGGCCCCGAGCTGCGGAGCGCCCCAACTCTCCAAGGCGACGACCATGAAAAAGCGCCACCGTTGCGGGCCTGACGCAACCAAATCGCCGCCCGTGCGCTCAAGCTGCCCGGGGAAGACCCCAACGGAGAGAGAGAACCCATGCGCCTGATGACCCTCGCCCTCGCCGGCGTCGCCGCCGCTAGCCTGGCCGCCTGCAGCAGCCCGGCCGACAAGGCCGCCGAAGCCAAGGCCGACTCGCTGGAAGCCCAAGCCGCCGCGACGCCGAACGAGGCTCAAGAAAAGGCCCTGAACGCTCAGGCCGACGCCGTCGAACAGCAAGCCGGCAACGCCGACGGCGGCGCCACCACGGCGAACACGCCCGACACCAGCCCGTCGAAGTAAGCGCCGGCCTTGAGCCGCCGCGGACGCGACGCCTGAGTGGATCTGCCGATCGCGGTCGCGAGCGGCCCAAAGGAGCCCCCGGTCCCCCGCGGATCGGGGGCTTGCTCATGCCCACGCTCCGCCACATCGCCGCCACACTTTTTTCACGTTTGCCGGAACCAGCCGGCCGCCCTGCAGTTTCCGCTCCGGGCTGCACGTCAGATCTGAGTTCTGACTTGCTAGAATAACTGCACAAGGGGCTTCAAATGTTAGTAACGACCTAGGGGTTCGCCACCCAAAGCGCGACATAAGCTTTACCATACAGGATCATAAGCCTGTTGTCGGTCTGGCGAATCGGATATCGCACCCCAGCTCCCCGTTAGGAGCGAACCCAATCCCAGATCAGCGCTACTTGAGAGAAATCGGTGAATTCCGAATGGATCGGACTTCACAAAAAGCTCTGCCTTACAAATCTTAGGTAAAGTCGACATTCCGACTTATAAAAGATTTATAGTCACGCTTGTCTAAGATGTCTCTCAAGTCTACTCGCTTATGACACGAATCCACTTGCGCCGTTCTCGGTGGAGAGGATTGGTTAATCCACCCCGACGACCTGCGTTACCCGGTCCGCGATCTCGCTGACCGCGCAACTCGGTGAAGTTGCATTTTTGAGTACTTGGGAGGCTACCCTTATGAAGAGACTCACCTTCGCCCTCGCCGCTTCCGCCGCGGCGCTCTCGCTCTCTCTGGCCGGCGCCGCGAGCGCTGCGTCCATCGTCAACATCGGCAGCGCGAACAACAACGAGACCCTCAACGCGTTCGTCTGGACGCCGGGCGCCACGGCCGGCACCGGCGAACTGACGGTCGCCGACCAGCTGGTCTGGCTGAACTTCCGCAACGACCTGTTCGCGGACGGCTCAGGCCAGGACGCGTACCTGACCTTCTCGGGCCTCGCCGGCGGCGACGCCCTGCAGAGCGAAGGCGACGGCACCTTCCGTCAGACCGGCCTGACCGGCACGTTCGAGTTCCGCACCGCCTCCGGCGGCGGCGGCGACCTGCTGCTCGGCGGCGTGTTCTCGGGCGCGTGGCTGACGGGCAAGGACGACGCCGGCTCGTTCATGTCGGTCCTGAACGGCGGCACGCTGGAACTGTCGTCGGGCGTCACCGACCTGAGCGGCATCTTCGACGACAGCGCGTCGTTCTCGTTCTCGGGCGTCACCCCCGGGTTCGGCGACCAGAACGGCGACAATGCGCTCGACGGCTTCACCGCGACGGGCTTCAGCGCCACCTTCAGCGGCGCCGTGCCGGAACCCGGCACCTGGGCCCTGATGATCATGGGCTTCGGCGGCGCGGGCGCCATGCTCCGTCGGCGCCGGAGCGTGCTGACGGCCGCCTAGGCCTTTCGCACCGCAAGACTGCATCGGGCCCCGGCGGCGACGCCGGGGCCTTTTGCATGGGGCTCGAAGGCCGCGATGATCGGACACGGCCCCGGCCCCGCGGCGCCGCAGTCGCGGGCTAGCCGATCCAGGCAAGCGCGGGCCGCCTGCAATTCGGCGATCCGGGCGTCGAGGGCGGCGATCCGCGTCTCGGCGAGAGCGCGGGCCCGGGCGCGGTCCTCGCCGGCATCCAGCTCGAGCAGTTCCGCGATTTCGTCCAGGGTGAAGCCTGCCGCCTGAGCCGCGCGGATGAAGCGCAGTCGGCGCACATCCTCGGGGCCGTAGCGGCGCACGCCGCCGCCCAGCCCTGAGCCTTCCGGGCGCTGGGGCGTTCGGAGCAGACCCCGGCGCTGGTAGAACCGCACGGTCTCCACGCCTACGCCGCCCTGCCGCGCCAGGCCCGCGATGGTCGTCGCTTCCATGCCTTGACTCCGTACCATGGTACGGAGCGCATATGGGGCGGGTCCGCTCGTGGACAAGACGGAGCCCGCCCATGACCGCCGCCGGAAACCGCAAGGCCATCCTCCACCGCATGGTGATGCCCGAACACGTCTGCCCCTATGGGCTGAAGTCGCGGCATCTGCTGAAAGCCAAGGGATACGAGGTGGAGGACCGCTGGCTGACGACGCGCGCGGAGACCGACGCCTTCAAGGCCGAGCACGGCGTGAAGACGACGCCGCAGACCTTCATCGGCGGCGAGCGCATCGGAGGCTACGACGACCTGCGGCGCTTCTTCGGCCGTCCGGTCCGCGATCCGAAGGCCCCGACCTACACGCCGGTGATCGCCCTTTTCGCCGTGTCGCTGCTGATGGCGCTGGCGGCCAGCCTGGCGGCGTTCGGCAGTCCGTTCACCGGCCGCGCGGTCCAGTGGTTCATCGCCTTCAGCATGTGCGCGCTGGCCATGCAGAAGCTGCGCGACGTTGAGGCCTTCTCGTCCATGTTCCTGAACTACGACCTGCTGGCGCGGAAATGGGTTCCGTACGGGTACGTCTATCCGTTCGCGGAACTGGCGGCGGGCGTGCTGATGATCGCCGGCGTCCTGCCCTGGGTGTCGATCCTGCTGGCGCTGTTCATCGGCGGCGTCGGCGCGGTGTCGGTTTTCAAGGCCGTCTACATCGACAAACGCGAGCTGAAGTGCGCCTGCGTGGGCGGCGACAGCAATGTGCCGCTGGGCTTCGTGTCGCTAACCGAAAACCTGATGATGGTCGGCATGGCGATCTGGATGCTGGCGATGAACTGGCCCGCGGCCTAGGCTCCGCGGATGGCCGTCGCATTCACCCGAGAAGAAGACTACGAGGCCCAGGCGGCCGACCTGCCGGACCGGCCGATCTCGCCGCATCCCAACCTGGTGACGGCCAGCGGCCTGGCGGCGATCGAGGCCGAGCTGGCGGCGGCGCGAGCGGCCTACTCGGCGGCGCAGGCCGAGGGCGGCGTGGCGGCCGACCGCACGGCCATGGCGCGGGCGACGCGCGACCTGCGCTACTGGTCGGCGCGGCGTGGGACGGCCCAACTCACCGAGCCAGATGCGGAGGCGGACACGGTGCAGTTCGGCCGCACCGTCGAGATCGAGCGCGACGACGGCCGCCGCCAGACCTTCCGCATCGTCGGCGAGGACGAGGCCGATCCGGCCAAGGGCAGCATCAGCTACGTCGCTCCGCTGGCGCGGGCGCTGCTAGGCAAGGGTGTGGGCGACACGGCGAGCGTGGGCGACGCAGAGGTCGAGGTGATGGCGGTCCGCTGACCGCATCGACACTGATTGTGGGGAGGGTCGTCGGCTGACCAGGCGCCCGATCAGGGGGGCTGGGGGGGCTGTTCAGGATCCGGACCGGAAGCGGGCCAGCCGACGTATCCAATAAACGGGCGGCCTGTGTCCTCCGCAGGTCCGGATTGGGGCCATTTCGGGGCGTGTCGGGTCTGCCACAGGCGCGGTCGAAATGCCGCGCGACCGTTCGCGGGGCTTGCCGTGCGCGTCACTTAGGGGGAAGACACTCGGCAACGGCGGCCGGCTACCGGTCGCTGGGGCGTGGGGCCCCCGCGGCGCTTCCGGGATCTTCGGGTCTCGTGCGGATCACAAGAAGCGGCAGAGGCGACCCGAAAGGGTCGCCTTTCTTGCTTTAAGGATTGGCCGAAAGGGTCGCCTTTCTTGCTTTAAGGATTGGCCGAAAGGTTCGCCTTTCTTGCATTTGAGCCCTTGGCGAAGCGCGGCCGAACGGCCATGTCCGTCCCCTGACAACGTAAAGCCAAGGGAGGCGAGAGTGGCCGATATTCCGGCGAACGGGCTGCAACTGCGGTCGATCATCAAGAGCAGCGGCGAGCTGGAGCTCAGCCTGGCCGAGGTGGCGATCGCGCCTCCGACGGGCGACGAAGTGCTCGTGCGGGTGGAGGCCTCGCCGCTGAACCCGTCCGACCTCGGTCTGCTCTTGGGTCCGGCCGACCTGTCGACCCTGCAGAGCGCGGGCGGCAAGACCACCGCGAAGGTGCCCGAACAGTTCCTCAAGGCCATGAAGGCGCGACTGGACGAGTCCATGCCGGTGGGCAACGAGGGCGCGGGCGTGGTGATCGCGGCCGGCTCGGACCCGGCCGCGCAGGCGCTGGTGGGCAAGACGGTCGCTCTGCTGGGCGGCGCCATGTACGCCCAGTACCGCACCGTGAAGGCCGGCGACGTGCTGCCCCTCCCCACCGGCGCGACCGCGGCGGACGGCGCCTCGTGCTTCGTCAACCCGCTGACCGCCCTGGGCATGACCGAGACCATGCGCGCCGAGGGCCATACGGCCCTGGTTCACACGGCGGCCGCCTCGAACCTGGGCCAGATGCTCAACAAGATCTGCCTGAAGGACGGCATCGAGCTGGTGAACATCGTCCGCAGCGCCGAGCAGGCGAAGATCCTGACGGACATCGGCGCGAAGCACGTGGTCGATTCCACCTCGCCGAACTTCCAGGACGAGCTCACCCAGGCGCTGATCGCCACCAACGCCACCATCGCCTTCGACGCCATCGGCGGCGGCAAGCTGGCCAGCCAGATCCTGTCGGGCATGGAGGCGGCCGCCAATGCGCGCGGCGGCGCCTACAGCCGCTACGGCTCCAGCGTCTTCAAGCAGGTCTATATCTACGGCTCGCTGGACCCGCGGCCGTCCGAACTGGCGCGCAACTACGGCCTGTCGTGGGCCCTGGGCGGCTGGCTGTTGACCCCGTTCCTGATGAAGCTGGGCGCCGAGGGGACCCAGCGGCTGCGCCAGCGCGTGGCGGACGAGCTGAAGACCACCTTCGCCAGCCACTACACGGCCGAGATCTCGCTGGCCGAGGCGCTGCAGCCGAACATCATCGCCGCCTACAACAAGAAGACGACCGGCGAGAAGTACCTGATCAACCCAAGCAAGGGTCTCTGAACGCAAGGTCCCGCTTGTTGTCGGGCGCGCGGCCCTACATGGGCAGGGGCGCCCGGCATGCGTATTTTGCCGAAGCGTCGTGGTGGTCCCGCTCTCCGGAGCGGGGCCGTCTGATCATTTCTGGGCGGCGGCCTCGGCGGCGGCCTTCTCCTCGGCCTTGCGCACCAGGGTCTTGAGGCCTTCCATCACGGCCTCGGCTTCCGGCGAATCCTCGGCGAGGTTGGCCATCCGCAGGACGCTCATGGTCTGGATGTGGGCCCCGATGGCCGCGTCGTTCCAGCGGCCGGACTCGATGTAGCGGTCCGACAGTTCGCAGAGGTTGTAGGCCACCTCGCCCAGGCGGGTCATACCGCAAAGCCCCGCGAAGCTCACGATCGCCGTGGCGCAGTTATAGACCTCGGTGCGGGCGGCGGCGTCGCCTCGGGCAGCCGTCTGGCGCAGGCGCTCCAGCGCCTCGTCGACCTCGTGCAGCATCCCGGGACGCAGGGTCTCGATATTGGCCTGGGCGGTCGCCACCGCCTCGCCGAGCTTGCGGCCGCCGGGCGTGGAGATCAGTTTTCCCAGGCGGTTGGGACGGCGGATATAGCTGACCGAGCTCATCGGGCGGCCTTCTTCGGAGTAAGCAGGTTGTCGATTTCGTCCTGGTCCATGTTGGGGCCGGAGGATTCTCCGACCTCGAGGGGCAGGTCGTTGTGGCGGCGGCCGACGCCGTTGGGCGGACCGAGGTTCTGGAAGCGGCGGTCGGGACCGGTATAGGCGTCGCACTGCACGAAGGTGCGGTTGTGCTGCGCGATCCAGAGGATCCGCTGCAACAGGGTCGCCGGCGCCAGGGGCTTCGAGACCATGAAGTGCGCGCCGCAGTCGCGGGCCCGGGCGACGTTGCGCGAACTGGTGTGCGACGACAGCAGGAGCACGGGCGCGAACGCGTTCGGATCCAGGCCCGAACGGCGCAGCCAGCTCACGAACTCGTAGCCATCGGGCTCGTCTGCCTGCAGCGTGGCCTCGCAGGCGATCAGGTCGATGACGTTCGCATGGACGACCTGCTGGGCTTCCTCGAACGAGGAGGCCCGCAGGCAGTGGGTGGCGCCGAAGCCCAGGAAGATCTGGCTCAGCACGTCCATCGCCTGGTTGTTGGGTTCGACGAGCAGGATCGTCGCCTTCCGCAGGTCGATGCGCGAGCCTAGGTTCGCGAGGGTCGGATCGGCGAGGCTCATCGGCGCGGAGGCTCTGGGCTCTTCTGACGAATTCCCAGTTTTGGGAACTTCCCGATCTCCTTCGCCTGGAGATCGGAATTTTTGGTAAAATCCAGCGCCGTAGCCCCATTTTGGGTAGTCCCAAAATGTCGCAGCCCCCGGGGCTCAGGCCCTCGGCTGAAGGCGGGCAGCCTGGTCGAGGTCGATGACGGCGTCGGCGGCGCGCAGCACCGTTTCAATATCGTCGCGCATCCGGGTCAGCGCTTCGCGGCCGGCGGCCGGCTTTCGGTAGCTCGGCGGTTCGAACAGATTGCGCCCGCCCAGGGTCTCGAGCGCCATCAGCAGGCGGTTGTCCTGAACGAGCGCCACCGGCGCGCCGAACCGCGCCGAGCCGGCCAGGGCCATGAAGCGCTCCATGAAGGCCGGCGTCAGCAGGGCCCGCGCCGAGACCTGGTCGGAGCCATAGACCTCGTAGGCCTTCTCGAAGACCGGGTCCTCCAGGCGGACCTGTTCGCAGGAACCGCCCCGCAGCGAGCGCGAGAGGTTGCCGAACATGCCGCGATCCGGAACGACCACCGTCACGCCCGAGAGGCCGCGCGGCAGGGTGACGGCGGCGGTTAGGCCGCGGAAGACGGTGACCGTATTCTTGCCCCGCCGCTTGGTCAGCCGGAGCTCGACGATGGACAGCGGCATGCCCCGATATTCGCCGTAGATCTCGTCCTCGGCCTCGTGGGCGTCGAAGTCGCCGAAGATGCGGTGACGCCGGAACTCCTCGATCGGCGGCTGCGCCGGCCGCCAGGCCAGCGGGCCGAACCCGGCCGCCAGCTTGGGCAGCACGCGTTCCTTGAAGGTCCGGCGATAGGCTTCACCGAGCGACCAGGAGGCCCAGAGGTAGCCTCCGACCACGCCCATCGCGAGGAAGGCCAGGAGGTCACCGGCGTCGGCCGGGTCGTCGGTGGCCTGGCTCACGATCCAGAGGCCCACGGCGACCACAAGGCAGACCGGGATGCGCAAGGCGGCGGCCACATTGATGCGGCGGCGGGTTTCGAGACGCGTGACCTCGAGCTCGCCCAGGATGCGGCCAAGCTCGTCCTCGGCGGCGTAGAGGGCCTGTTCCTGCTCGGCGATGTGGCGGGCTGGGCGCAGCACGAACAGCATCACCGCCCAGGCCCCTGCCCCGGCGACGAACAGCGCGAGGAGCCCACCGCCGAACAGGCCGGTAAGCCAGCCGCTCATCCCGGGATCCTGGCGCACGGCCGACCAAAGGATCGCCATCCAGACCACCAGCGCGGTGGCCAGGACGCCGAAGAGCGCCGTGGCGGCGCCGGCGCGGCCGGGCGGTTGGGTCACAGGTGATCGGCGGCGTTCACCGGGCCGCGGTGCTCGGCGGGCGCTTCGAAGAAGGGCGGAAGCCGGCCCACGCCCGCCAGGGCGGCGACCAGTTGGCCGGGGAAGATCTGGCAGGCGTTGCGCAGGGCCGTGACCGAGGCATTGTAAAAGCGTCGGGCGGCCGCGACGTTGGTCTCGACCTCCTGGTAGGTCGCCTGGGCCTTGACCATCAGGGCGTCACTCTTCAGCTCCGGGTAGCCTTCGGCCACGGCGAACAGGCGGCCGAGGCCTGCGGTAAGCTGGTTCTCGGCGGCGAACTTCTCGGCGATGGCGGTGGGATCGGTGCTGCCGAGCCGTTCCTGCCCGGTCGTGCGCAAGCGCGCGATGTCGGCCAGCAAGGCCTGCTCATGCGCCAGGTAGCGCTTGGCGATGGCCAGGATGTTGGGGATCAGCTCGTGCCGCTGCGAAAGCTGGACGTCGATGCCGCTCAGGGCCTCGGCCACCCGGTTGCGACGCTTCACAACGGCAGCGTACCAGACGTAGAGGCCGGCGACCGCGACGGCGACGACGATCCAGACCACGGCGTTCATTCGCGTCTCCCCATCCTCGGGCACCTTAGGCAGGCCGCGGTCCGCTGAAAACATACGTTCGGCGAACGTCGGCGGCTTCGTGCCGGTCGACGCCAGGACGCCGTTCGCCGCAAGCCGCTGGCGCGCGGGACCCCCGCCGGTCCAGACACCCGCCGCTGAAGTGAAGCTCGAGGCCGGATCCGCCGGCCCGACTGGAGTGTGCATGTCGAAGTCCCCCGCCATCATCGCCGCCGCTGTTTCACTGGCGCTCGCCACCCCCGCGGCCGCCCAGAGCGGCTTTCTGAAGAGCCTGGCGCGACAGGCCGCCGCCGCGGCCATCCAGAACGCCGCCCAACCGTCCCGGGAACAGGCCGCGCCGGCCGCCGACAGCCCCGAGGCCGGCGGCGAGCAGCCCGCGCAATACGCCGCCGCTGAGCAGGCGTCCGTGACCTCTGGCCCGGCGCCCTGGCCGAACAACGTGGGCTCCAGAGCCGTCAAGTACCCGGGAAACCTGACCTTCTCGGCCGAACTGGAGGCGCAGAAGAAGGCCTTCCTCGAGTTCAGCAAGGTGAGCTGCAACGACTGCGAGGGCGGCTACAGCTACGACGCCTGGGCCCAGCACTTCATCCGGCTCGACGGCTCATACAACGCCTGGGAGAAGAAGCTGGGCAGCCTGGCGATGGGCGAAGCCCTGGGCTGGAAGGGCTCCAAGTCCACCGGGGTGATCACGGTCGTTGGCGAAGAGCCGGTGAACGGCTGGCGGTGCAAGCAGCTCAAGTGGGAGCTGAAGAGACCCGGCGCGAGCGCCGAGCGACCCGGGTTGATCTGCTCCGCCAAGGCGAGTTCCTACTCGGCCACCGAAAGCTGGACCATCGTGTTCTAGCTCGGCCGGCCCTTGCCTGACCCGCGGGAAGGGCGCCTCCTCTTGGTCAAAACGAGACGGAGGACACAGGGGCCATGAAGATCGACCTCCTGGCGCCGGCCAGCTTCGACGGCGGGCAACCCCACCGGCAGTTCGACTGGCTGCGCGAGAACGCGCCCGTGCGCTGGCACGAAGAACCGGGTGGCCGGGGCTTCTGGGCGGTGACCCGCCACGCCGACGTCTGGGCCGTGGACCGCGATTTCCAGACCTATTCGTCCGAGCCCACCATCATGATCAACGACCCGCTGGCCGACGCCGGCGGGTTCGGGCCGTACAAGATGATGCTGATGATGGACCCGCCGGAACACACGGCGTTCCGCAAGCTCATCCGGTCCGAG
Source organism: Phenylobacterium sp. FG114 (assembly GCF_057809855.1). Taxonomy (NCBI): domain Bacteria; kingdom Pseudomonadati; phylum Pseudomonadota; class Alphaproteobacteria; order Caulobacterales; family Caulobacteraceae; genus Phenylobacterium; species Phenylobacterium sp. FG114. Next base: position 23,767 of record NZ_JBMDKU010000015.1, read on the forward strand.
TTCACCGAGCCTTCGGCGCGGCTGCGGCAGGCGCGGATCCAGGAGCTGGCGAAGCAGATCGTCGACGCCGTCATAGAGCGCGGCGAGTGCGATGTCGTTGACCAGGTGGCCGGCGAGATGCCGTCGTTCGTGATCGCCGAGCTGATGGGGCTGCCGCTGGAGGACGGGCGCGAGCTCTACAAGCTGACCGAGATCATCCACACCGCGCCCGAGGCGCTGCCGCCCGGCGCCGGCGGCCAGGCGGTGATGAAGATGTTCGAGTATGGCGGCAAGGTGATCGCCGAGAAGCGGGCGCGGCCGGGCGACGACCTGGCGTCGAAGCTGCTGGCTTGCGAGGTGGACGGCCGCAGGCTGGAGGACATGGAGTTCCTGCTGTTCTTCCTGCTGCTGGTGGACGCGGGCGGGGACACCACGCGGAACCTGCTGTCGGGCGGACTGCTGGCGCTGATGGAGCATCCCGACCAGTATGCCTGGCTGATGGCCGACGTGGAGGGCCGGCTGCCGACGGCGCGCGAGGAACTGCTGCGCTGGACCAGTCCGGTGATCTACATGCGGCGCACGGCCAAACACGACGCCGAGCTGGGCGGCCAGCAGATCCGTGCGGGCGACAAGGTGGTCATGTACTTCGGCGCGGCCAACCGGGACCCCGCCGTCTTCGACCGTCCGGACGTGCTGGACCTGAGCCGGACGGACAACCCGCACATCGCGTTCGGCACCGGCCCGCACGGCTGCCTGGGCCAGCACATCGCCCGGATCGAGATCGACGCCATGTTGCGCGAGGTGCTGACCCGAATGAAGGATTTCGAGCTGGCGGCGCCGGTCGAATGGCTGCCGTCGAACTTCATCTCGGGTCCGAAGGCCATGCCGGTGCGCTTTCGCGCCGCTTGAAGCGCGGCCGCCGGGCGCAACCTTAACGCGCTTGCACAGCTTATCCGTTGAGATAGGAGTCCCTTCACACTGCCTGATTGTGTTTCACACATAAGCCACGTCAGGTCGTCTGTGGGCGTCGAGGGTCGAATATGACCGCGTTGACTGGCGCAAACGGGTTGCCGCGCGCGTCCCTGGCCGTGCTGGTGGCGTTCGCCATCGGCGCTGTGTTGCTGGCGGTCGCCCATTCCGACTACGCCGAGCTGCACACGGTTCTCGACGCCAGCGTCGCCGTGTTGGGCGGGATGCTGGCGCTGCTGCTGTGGGACATGGCTCAGCATACGGACAGCCCGTTCGTCCGCTGGCTGTCCGTCGGGTTCGGCCTCACCTTCGGGCTCGAACTGGTCCATGTGATCGTCAGCATCGACTGGAGCGGACCGCTGGCTGGGATCGCCGAGGCCCGCCAACGGCTGCGCCCCGCCACCTGGTCGCCGGCGGCCTATCTGCTGCCGCTCGCGATCTGCGGCGCCCTGCTGCGCCTACAGCTTGGGCGCGGCGAGATCGCGGCCTTCATGGGGCTGGTCGCGGCCGCCGGGGTGGCGCTGTTCATCGCCTACCAGGCCCTGCCCCCCTATGCGACCCCCACTGCGCTCGGCGTCACGCGGCCGACCTTGATCGGCGTCCCGGTTCTGTGGGCGGCGGCGGCCGTCTGGGCGTGGCGCCTGCGCCACCGTCATCGCCTGGCCGAACCCGTCGCCTGGGCGGCGGCGGCGATGCTCGTGGGCCACTTGGTGATGCTCTATTCCCGCGCGCCCGCCGACAGCCAGTCGATGATCGCTCACCTGGGCAAGATCACCGGCTATCTGGTGGTGCTGCTCTGGGTCATCCGGACCACGGCGGAAGAGATGCGCGAACGGTTCGCGACGGAGGCCGCCCTGGCCGAGGAGCTGGCGCTGACCAACGCCCGCCTTCGGCGCGAGAGCGTCGAGCGCGAACGCGCCGACGCCAAGGCGATCGCCCAGCTGGAGCGCCTGAGCCTGCTGCACCAGATCACCCGGGCGATCGGCGACCGGCAGGACCTGGAGAGCATCTTCCAGGTGGTCGTGCGCAGCGTCGAGCAGCAGCTGCCGGTCGATTTCGCCTGCCTGTGCGAATACGACGACCGCACACGGGTGCTGCGGGTCACCTCGGTGGGCGCCAACTCGCGCGAGCTCGGCCTGTCGCTGGCGGCGCCCGAGCCGATGGCGTTCCCGGCCGACGAGAACGGGCTCGGCCACTCGATGGACGGACGCCTGGTCTACGAGCCCGACATCTCGGGGATGGACTATTCCCTGCACGCCCAGCTTTCGTTGGCGGGCATCCACTCGCTGGTCACCGCGCCGCTCCGGGTGGAGAGCAAGACGTTCGGCTGCTTCATCGCGGGCCGCTTCAAGCCACATGGGTTCGAGAGCGCGGACTGCGAGTTCCTGCGACAGCTCAGCGAGCACGTGGCGCTGGCGGCCCACCAGGCGCAGCTCTACAGCGCGCTGCAGGGGGCATACGACGACCTGCGCCAATCCCAGCAGGCGGTGATGCAGCAGGAGCGGCTGCGGGCGCTGGGCCAGATGGCCAGCGGGATCGCCCATGACATCAACAACGCCCTGTCGCCGGTCGCGCTCTACACCGAGGCGATGCTGGAAACCGAGAAGGGCCTGAGCCCCTCGGCGCGGGGTCAGCTGGAGGTGATCCGCCGCGCGGTCGAGGACGTGGGCCACACGATCGGGCGGATGCGCGAGTTCTATCGCCAGCGCGAGCCCCAGCTGGCCGGCGGGCCGGTGCAGCTCAACGAACTGGCCGCCCAGGTTCTCGACCTGACGCGGGTCCGCTGGTCGGTGATGACAGCCGAGCGCGGGGCCGTGGTGGAGGCGAAGGCCGACCTCGCCGACAGCCTGCCGCTGGTGATCGGCATGGAGAGCGAGATCCGCGAGGCGCTGACCAACCTCGTGTTCAACGCCATCGACGCCATGCCAGACGGCGGAACCCTGACCGTGCGCACAACGCTGGCGGACCAGCCCGGCTGGCTGCGCGTGGATGTCGTGGACACCGGCGTGGGCATGGACGCGGAGGCGCGCCGGCGCTGCATGGAGCCGTTCTTCACCACCAAGGGCGAGCGCGGCACCGGCCTGGGCCTGGCCATGGTCTACGGCGTCGCGCAGCGGCACGGGGCCGAGGTGGACATCCAGTCGACGCCCGGCGAGGGCACGACGTTCTCGCTGATCTTCCCGGCGGCCACGCGGGAGAAGACCAGGGCCCTGGCCGACCTGGAGACGCCCCCGCGCATGCGGCTGCTGCTGGTGGACGACGACCCGGTGCTGCTGAAGGCGCTGAGCGACGCGCTGGGGAACGACGGCCATATCATCACCCCGGCCAACGACGGCCAGGCGGGCATCGACGCCTTCGTGGCCGGCCAGGACGGCCATCCCTTCGACGCGGTGATCACCGACCTCGGCATGCCCTACATCAACGGACGGCAGGTCGCCGCCGCCATCAAGTCGGAGTCTCCCGAGACGCCGGTGATCCTGCTGACCGGCTGGGGCCAGGGCATGCTGTCGGGCGTCGAGGGGATCCCCAACATCGACCTCGTGTTGGCCAAGCCGCCGAAGCTGCGCGAGGTCCGCGCGGCGCTCGCCCGCACAGCGCGGAGGGCCGCGGAGTGAGTCGGGCCGAAAGCGGTGACGCTGCGACGGGCGGACCGCCGCGCCTGCTGATCGTCGACGACGAGACCGCCAACCTGCAGGCGCTGGAGGCGACCCTGGGCGGCCAGGGCTATGAGGTGACGGCCTTTTCGGACCCGGCCTCGGCGCTGGCGGCCTTCAGGCCCGAGGCCTTCGACCTGCTGCTGAGCGACCTGGTCATGCCGGGGATGGACGGGCTCGCGCTGATGCATGCGCTCAAGGCCCGCGACCCGGACCTGGCGGTGGTGATCATGACCGGCGAAGGCAGCATCGCCTCGGCGGTCGAGGCCATGCGCGACGGCGCGCTGGACTATGTACTGAAACCTCTGAAGCTCTCGACCCTGCTGCCGGCCATCTCGCGGGCCCTGACAGTGCGCGAGCTGCAGCGCGAGAACGCCCGGCTTGAGAAGGGGCTGCGGGCCCGGACCGCGGAGCTGGAACAAGCGCTGGAGGAGGTGGACCGTCAGGCGGCCGAGCGCGTGCGCGCCGAGCAGGCGCTGGTGCAAGCCCAGAAGATCGAGGCCATCGGCCGGCTGACCGGCGGCGTCGCCCATGACTTCAACAATCTGCTGACCCCGATCATCGGGTATCTGGAGCTGCTGCAGCGGTCGATCGGCGAGGAGGATGCTCACCGCCGGTTCGTCGACACGGCGCTGGAGGCGGCGCACCGCGGGGCCAAGGTGGTGGCCCACCTGCTGGCCTTCTCGCGCACGCAGCGCCTGCTGCTTCGCCCCGTGGACGTGGACCAGACCCTGGCGTCGAGCGACGGACTGCTGCGTCACGCGCTGGGGGCGGAGGTCCGGTTGGAGACCGAGCTCGCCGCGAGGCAGGCCTGGGCGAGGAGCGACGCGACGCAGCTCGAACTGGCGGTTCTGAACCTGCTGATGAACGCCCGCGACGCCATGCCAGGCGGCGGGCGGATCACCCTGCGCACGCGGGCCGACGCCGAACGGGTGACGCTGGAGGTGCGCGACGAGGGCGTCGGGATGGCCCCCGAGGTGCTGGCGCGGGCGACCGAGCCCTTCTTCACCACCAAGACCCATCAGGGATCCGGCCTCGGCCTGGCCCAGGTGGCGGCGTTCGCGAAGCAGTGCGGCGGCGGTTGCGAGATCGCCAGCGCGCCCGGCGAAGGCACGACGGTGCGCATCATCCTGCCGCGCATCGAGCCGCCGGCGGCCGAGGCGCCGGCCAAGGCGGCAGCCCCCGAGCGGAGGCCTCCCAAAGGACTGAGCGTGGTAGTGATCGACGACGACGACCAGGTCCGCCAGATCCTGTGCGACGGCCTCTACAGCGAGGGCTTCTCGGTGCGCGGCGCGGCCAACGGCGCGTCGGGCCTTGCCATGGTGGACGCGAGCCCGCCCGACGCTGTGGTGCTCGACTACGCGATGCCGGGCATGACGGGCGCCGAGGTGGCCCACCGCATGCGGGCGCGGCACCCCCACCTGCCGATCGTCTTCTGCAGCGGCTATGCCGACTCGCTGGCGCTGGACGCGATCGAGGGCGCGGTGATCCTGCGAAAGCCGGTGACCATCGACGACCTCAGCCGCACCGTCCGGAACGTGACGCCCGGCTAGACCTCCAGCTTCCACGCCTCGCCGTCGGCGGCGACGTGGCCGGCGCAGGGCGCGGCGAAGTGGGTGCCGATCACCAGGGTCTTCGATCCGGCCAGCTCGGCGTACATGCGCCGGCGGGTGGCCGTGGACGCGGCCTTGTCGAAATCCACCTCGGCCGCCCATTCCGGATGGGCGAGCTGGCACGGGTGGTGGGTGAAGTCGCCGGTGATCAGCGCATCCTCTCCCTTCGAGCGGATTCGGATCGAGACGTGGCCGGGCGTGTGGCCCAACGTCGGCTCCAGCGACACCTCGGGGCAGACCCGGTGATCCGTCTCGACCAGATCGACGAGGCCGGCGTCCCAGACGGGCTTAACGCTGTCGTGGAAGTAGGACGTCGACACGTCCGCCACCCCCTCTTCCTCCGCCCGCCAGTGCTCATACTCGGCGCGGCCGATCAGGTAGCGGGCCTTCGGGAAGGTCGGGACCCAGGCGCCGTCCACCAGCATGGTGTTCCAGCCGACGTGGTCCACGTGCAGGTGCGTGCAGAGGACCGTGTCGATGCTGTCCGGTGCGAAGCCGGCGGCTTCAAGGTCGGCGAGGAAGGTGGTCTGGAGGTTGCTCCAGGGGCCCATCTCGCGCTGCTTGTCGTTGCCGATGCAGGTGTCGACGATGATCCGGCGGCCGGGCGCCTCGACGACCAGCGCGTGGATGCTCATCTTCAGCTTGCCGCTCTCCTCGGCGAAGTGGGGCATGAGCCAGGGGATCTCGCGGACCGCCTCGTAGGTCGCTTGCGGCAACAGGAAGCGCGTGCCGCCCGCGGTTTCCATCTCCACGATGCGCGTGATGGTCACGTCGCCGATGCGCCAACTGAGCATGCCGTTCCTCCCGTTTTGCCGAGAGTGTGGCACGGCTTACGCGCGGGCCGCCAAGGCCTTCGCCACCACCGGTGCGAGCTTGCCGGCAATGATCCGGGCGCCGCGGGCGTTGGGGTGGATGCCGTCGGGCTGGTTCAGGTTGGGCCGGCGGGCGACGCCGTCCAGCAGGTTGGCGTAGAGCGGCACCCCGTGGGCGCGGGCCAGGGCCGGGAAGACCGCGTTGAAGTCGCGGGCGTAGCCGCCGCCGATCTCCACCGGGGCCGTGACGCCGGTCAGCACCACGCCGATCCGGCGGGCCTTCAGCTTGCGGATGATGCCGTCGAGGTTGGCGCGCGTGCGCTTCGGGTCCTGGCCCTGCAGCAGGTCGTTGGCGCCCAGGGCGACGACGGCCACGTCGGTATCCTTCTTCACGCTGAAGTCGACCCGGGCCAGGCCGCCGGCGCTGGTGTCGCCGCTGACGCCCGCGGCACGGACCACGACATTGGCGACCCCCAGGGCCTTGAGCGCCAGGGCCAGCTGGGCCGGGAGCGCGCTGGCGGCCGGCAGGCCATAGCCGGCGGTGATCGAGTCACCGAGCACGGTCACCACCCGCGGGGGCGCCGCCAGCGCCGGTCCCGCGGCGGCGATCAGCGGCAATGCGAGGAGCGTGCGGCGTGTGGGTCTTGGCGCGGCCATGAACGTCCTATGTAAGGGAGAGCGCCGAAGGCTCAACCGTTGGGGATCTGCTTGAACGACACGCCGCCGCTGGTCCTGGAAGACGTGGGCCTGACGTTGCCGTCCGCCGCAGGGCCGGTGGAGATCCTGCACAACCTGTCGCTGACACTGTCCGGCGGCGAACGTGTGGCGCTGATCGGTCCATCGGGGTCGGGCAAGTCGTCGCTGATCGCCGTGGCGGCGGGGCTTGAACGCCCAAGCGCCGGGACCGTTCGCCTCTTCGGCCAGGACCTGGGGCGGCTGGACGAGGACGGCCGGGCGAAGCTTCGCCGGGGCCGCGTGAGCCTAGTGTTCCAGTCGTTCCACCTGCTGCCCAACATGACCGCGGAAGAGAACGTGGCGGCTCCGCTGGAGATCGCCCGGCGGCCGGGGGCGATGGAACAGGCGCGGACCTGGCTGGACCGCGTGGGGTTGGCGGCCCGGGCGCGGCACTATCCGCATCAGCTTTCCGGCGGCGAGCAGCAGCGCGTGGCGCTGGCCCGGGCGCTGGCCCCCTCGCCTGCCCTGCTGTTCGCCGACGAGCCGACGGGCAACCTGGACTCCACCAACGCCCACCACGTCGCCGATCTGCTGTTCGAGCTGGTGGAGCATTCCGGCGCGGCGCTGCTGATGGTGACCCACGATCCCGAACTGGCGGCGCGGGCGCAGCGGGTCGTGACCCTGCGCGACGGCCGGCCGGTCGAGACCGCGTGATGCCGCTCTGGCTGCGGTTCGCGGCGCGCGAGCTCCGGAGCGGGGTCAAGGGCTTCCGCATCTTCCTGGCCTGCCTGGCGCTGGGCGTGGCCGCCATTGCGGCGGCAAGCTCGACGGCGGAAGCGTTCCGGCGCGGCCTGGCCACCGAGGCGCGCGAGATCCTGGGCGGCGACCTGGCGGTCTCGGCCAGCCAGCGACGGTTCTCGCCCGTCGAACGCGGCTGGATCGACAAGCTGGGACGCACCACCTACGCGACCGCGTCGCAGGCCATGGCCGAGGCCCCGAACGGGGAGCGCCGGCTGATCGAGCTGCGCGGCGTGGACGGCGCCTATCCGCTGGCGGGCCAGGTGACCCTGACGGGCGCCGCCTCGCTGACTCAGGCCCTGGAGCCCAGGGACGGCGTGTGGGGCGCGGCCGTCGAGAAGGCGCTTCTGGAGCGCCTGAACCTGAAACTGGGCGACCGCTTCCTGGCGGGCAATGTCCCGATGAGGGCGACGGCGATCCTGGAGGAAGAGCCCGACCGGCTGTCGCGGGGCTTCGCGCTGGGGCCGCGGGTCCTGACGCGAACCGGCGCGCTGGAACAGGGCGGGTTCCTGACACCCGGCCTGCCGTTCGGCGAGACGGTGCGGATCGCACTGCGCCCGAACCTGCCGCTGGCGCAGGCCAAGGCGGAGGTGCGCGACAGCATGAAGGGGCGCTTCCGCATCCGCGACCGCAACGACGCGGCGCCGGGCGTCAGCCGGATCATCGACCAGCTGGAATACTTCCTGGGCTTCATCGGTCTGGCCTCGCTGGTCGCGGGCGGCCTGGGCGTGTTCGGCGCGGTCAGCGCCTATGTGGACGGCCGCAAGCCCGCCATCGCCACCCTGAAGGCGCTGGGGGCCGACAGCGGGTTGATCCGCAACATGTACCTCGCCCAGATCGGGCTTCTGGCGCTGGCCGGCATCGCGATCGGCCTGGTGGTCGGCGCGGTGGCCCCGCTCGTCCTGGGATCGATCTTCGCGCGGGACCTGCCCGTGCCGGCGCTGTTCGCGATCTATCCCCTGCCACTGCTGAAGGCGGCCGGGTTCGGCTTGCTGTCGGCGGCCGCCTTCTCGCTGGCCCCCCTGGCCCGGGCGCGCACCACGCCGCCGGCCAGCCTGTTCCGCAGCGACCTGACGGGGCGCCTGCGGTTCGGCCCGGAACTCATCGGCGCGATCCTGGCGGCGGGCGGCCTCGCGGCCCTGGCCATCGTGACGGCGCCCACGCCGCTGGCGGCCAGCATCATGATCGCCGGTGTCGCGGCCTCGTTCTTCGTGCTGTGGGCGTTCGGCTGGGGCGCCGCGAAGCTCGCAGGGCGAATGCGCGGCGGCGCGCGCGGGGCAGTGCGGATCGCCCTGGCCAACCTCGCGGGACCCCGGTCGGCGGCGCGGACGGCGGCCCCCGCCATCGGCCTCGGCGTGGCGCTGCTGGCGGCCGTGGTGCTCATCCAATCGAGCCTCCTGCGGCAGATCTCGGTGGTGGCGCCCCAGACCGCGCCGGCCCTGGTCTTCACCGAAATCCCCGGCGAGCGGGTAACCGCGTTCGACGCGGAAGTGGCGCGGGCCTACGGCCGCACGCCGGGCCAGGACACCTACCTGCGCGCGCCGTTCTTCACCGGCCGCATCCTCGCGGTGCGTGGCGTTCCGGTGGATATCAACAAGATTCCGCCCGGCGCGCGCTGGGCCTACGACAACGACGTCACCATCTCGACCCTCGACGCCGAGCCGCCGAACTCCGGCGTGTTCCAGGGCAAATGGTGGCCGGCGAACTACGCCGGACCGCCCCTGGTGGCGGTGTCGCGCGACCCCGCCGAGGGCGGCGCGCTGAAGATCGGCGACACGATCAAACTCTCGGTGCTGGGCGCCGAGATCGACGCCAAGGTGGCCGCCATCCGCCGCGTGGACTTCGGCAGCTTCGGCGCCGGCTTCCCCATCGTGCTGACGCCCAACGCCCTGGAGGGCGCCACGCCGCGGCACGTGGCCATCGCGAAAGCCAGCCGTGCCGAGGAGCAGCGGATCGTCCGCGCGCTGGGCCGCGACTTTCCAGAGGTGAACATCATCTCGGTGCGCGAGCAGCTGGAGGCGGCCACCGACATGTTCGACCGGGTTGCGCTGGCCGTGCGCGGCGCGGCGGCCGTGGCGTTGATGGCCGCCCTCCTGGTGCTGGCCGGCGCCATCGCGGCGCGGGCGCAGGAGCGGACGCGCGAGGCGGCGACGCTGAAGGTGCTGGGCGCCAGCCGGGCCCAGGTGCTCAGCGCCTATGTCATCGAGTACGGGCTGGTCGGCCTGATCGCCGGCGCGGCGGGCGTCGCCCTCGGCTATGCGGCGGCCTGGCCCGTGGTGGTCAAGGTGTTCGAGGCGAAGTGGAGCGTGGACTGGGCCGGCGTCGCAGCCCTGCTCGCGGGGGCGGCCCTGGTGGCCGGCGCGGGCGGCCTGCTGGCCTCGTTCCAGGCGCTTTCGAAGCGGCCGGCGCCGGCGCTGCGAAGCGAATAGGCGCCGCCCTGCGGAACATTGTCGCATCGCCTCGGAAGTAAGGTTTTGGCATCCAGCCCGGGTGATCTTGGATCAGCACCCAAGACCGCCTTCCCCGGAGTACCCCATGACGTTCGACATCACGAAAAAGGATCTGATCGACTGGAGCTCGGCCAGCCTCGTGTTCCTGTCGGGCGCCATGACCGGCCACTACGCCGCGATCGGGATGAACGCGATCCAGTGGACGGGCTCCATCGCCGCGATCATGGGCTCGGTGACCGTTGCGGTCGCCGTCCGGGTGTGGCCGCCGAAGACCGTCGCGGCGAAGGCCGAAGACTAGCGTCCAGGCGATATCGGGCGCCGCAGGCCCTCGCGGAGACACGGTCCGCTCAAGCCCCACGGCGCCCGACCAGAGCGGGACGACACGGGCCCCGCTCACCTGGCTAAGGCGCCGGAAGTGGCCGCCACGGGTCACGCGTCCTGAATTTTTCGCTCAAGGGGCGCGCACGCTTGCCAGCGGCGTAACGCGTTCTCACAATCGCCGGCATGTTGGAGCGGGCGGGCAACGACCAGGTGCGCGCGTTGCTGGCCGCCTGGCGGCGCGGCGACCGGTCGGCCCGTGACCGGCTGTTCGACATCCTCTACGGCGAACTGACCCAGAGCGCGGCGGCGATGCTGCGCGGCGAACGCAACGTGTCGCTCTCGGTCGGCGACCTCGTCCACGAGACCATCCTCAAGCTGATACAGCTGGACCGGATCGACTGGCAGGACCGCGCCCACTTCATGGCCCTGACTTCGGTGATGATGCGCCGCGCGCTGGTCGAGCACGTGCGCGCCAAGAATCGCGACAAGCGCCAGCACCTCAAGGTGGAGCTGAGGACCAACATTCCGGATGTCGCGAACGCCGATCTCGAGGAGGTCAACGACGCGCTGGACCGGTTGGCGCAGATCGATCGCGAGCGGGCCGAGATCGTCGAGATGCGGTATTTCGGCGGCATGGAGATCGCCGACATCGCCACGGTGCTCGAGCTCTCGGAATCGACGGTGAAGCGGCGGTGGCAGGCCGCGCGGCTCTGGCTCTACGAGGCGCTGCAGCCGCAGCATGGCTAGCCGGTCGATCGAGGCGCGCGCCCTGGACCTGCTGGAGCAGGCGATGGCGCAGCCCGCGGACCGGCGGGCGCAGTGGATCGCGGGGCGAAAGGCGCCGGCCGAGGTGCGCGCCCGCGCCGCGGCGCTCCTGGCCGGCGCGGACGATGCGGCGCTAGCCTTCATCACGGGCGGCGCGGCCTCGAAGGCCGATGCCGGCGCCCCGCCCGATCAGATCGGCGCCTATCGGATCACCGGCCTGATCGGCCAGGGCGGGATGGGCGCGGTCTACCGCGGCGAGCGGGCGGCGGGCGATTTCGAGCATACGGTGGCGATCAAGGTGATCCGACCGGGGGCGCTGTCGACCGCTCTGATCGAGCGGTTCCGCCGCGAGCGCCAGACCTTGGCGCGGCTCGCGCACCCGCACATCGCGCGGCTGTTCGATGGCGGCGAGACCGAGGCGGGCTGGCCCTACATCGTCATGGAGTTCGTCGAGGGGCGGCCGTTGGGGGCCTGGCGCGAGGAAGCATCGCCCGTCCGCCGGGCGCGGCTCGAGCTGTTCCTGGCGGCCGCCTCGGCGGTGGCGTTCGCGCACCAGAACCTGGTGGTCCACGGCGACATCACCCTGGCCAACATCCTGGTGGACGCCGCAGGCCAGCCGAAACTGATCGACTTCGGCATCTCCTCCCCGGCGACCGGCGCCGGTGCGACGAAGGCGGCCGAGGGCGGAAAGGGCGGCCTGCACACACCGGGCTTCGCCGCGCCCGAGCGCATCTTGGGCGCGCCCTCGACGACGCTGTCCGACGTGTATTCCTTGGGGCAGGTCCTGGCCTGGCTGACCGAAGGCGATCCGACCGACGCCGAGCTGGCAGCGATCGTGGCGCGGGCGACGGCCGAGGATCCCGAGCGCCGCTATTCCACGGTGGAGGCCCTGCGCGACGACGTGGCGGCGCACATGGCGGGGTTCCCCGTGGCGGCGATGCAGGGCGGGCGGCGCTACGTCTTCGGCAAGTTCGTGGCTCGGCACCGGCTGGCGGTGGGCGGCGCGGCGGCGGCCAGCGTGTTGCTGGTGGCCGCCCTGGTGGTGACGCTGGTGGCCAACGCCCAGGCGCAAGCGGCGCGCGCCGAGGCCGAGGCGCGGTTCCAGCAGACCCGCCACATCGCCACCACCATGCTGTTCGACGTCTACAACGAGGTCAGCAAGGTGCAGGGGGCCACCGCGGCGCGGCAGGTGCTGGCGAAGACGGGGCTCCAATATCTCGACGCCTTGACCGCCGATCCGGACGCGCCCCTGGACGTCCGAGTCGAGGCCGGCCGTGGCTATGTGCGGCTGGCCCAGGTGACCGGCAGCGGCCAGCAGAGCCAGCTCGGCAAAGCCGCCGACGCCAACACCCTGCTGGCCAAGGCCGAGACCGTGCTGCGCCGCGCCTACGCCGAGGCGCCGGAAGACCCGAAGGTGCGCCGCGCCATGGCCGACCTGCTGATCGAGCAGGCGGGCGTGAATCTCTACAACAACAGCGAGATCGCGCTGGCGCGAAAACAGACCATCGAGGTGCAGCGGCTGCTGCAGCCCTTCGCACGGACGGACCCGGACGCCGCGCGCATCTACGCGACCGCGATCCAGGCCGAAGGCGACTCGTGGGGCTGGGACGGCGAGTACGCCAGGAGCCTGGAGCCTTTCCGCCGCGCGGAGGCGTTCATCTCCGGCCTGCCGCAGCGCCTGCAGAACGACACCGGGGTGATGAAGGCGCATTCGGCGATCCTGCGCCTGCGGGCCGAGGCGCATCACGAACTCAAGGACGACACCTCGGCGCTTCCCGCCGTGACCGAAGCGGTGGCGATCAACGAGGCCCTGGCCCGGCGCGAGCCCGACTCACCCGAGGTGCTGCGAAAGCTGGCGATCTCGCTCTGGTATCGGGCGGCGGTGCTGAGCGCGATGGACCGCGATGCGGACGCCTATGCCTCAGTCGACCGCGCGGTGACGATCACCCGCCAGATGCGCGCGCGAGACCCCGCCGACCGCGGCGCCACGGGCTTGTTCGCGGTCGTGGGTGAGGTGCGCGCCATGGTGCTCGCGGACCTCAAGCGCTTCGGTGAGAGCTATGCCATGGCCGATGAGGTGCTGGTCGCGCACCGGCAGATCGTGGCGCAGTCGGACAACGCGCCGGGCCCCCGCCGGAGCATGGCCGCCACGCTGAAGAGCGTCGGCGGCGTCTACTACAATGGTGGCCAATACGGCCGGGCCTGCGCGACCTGGGACGAGGCGCGCGGCATCTATCGCGACCTCGACAAGGCCGGGAAGCTGACGGGGCACGACCGGGAAGAGGCGCTGGGCGAGATGCTGCGCTGGATGGCGGGCGCCTGCGACCCTCCGCGCGGCGGGCTGAAGGGACCGCTCTAGACTCCGCGAAATCGCCTGAGGCGCGATGCGCTCGCCCGAACTTCGCCTGAGGCGTGAAAACGCCGCGAAATATCACCCCCGTTCGGGGGCTGCCCCATCCCGAGCCACGCCGCAGTCTTTCCGCATCGCCGCGAGCGTTGTGACGCGGCGCATTGAGGGGATTTCGGTGATGCGTCTCAAACGTCTTCTGGCCAGCGGCGTCGCCGTGGCCGTGCTCTCCTGTGCGGCCGGATCGGCCCAAGCCGCCCTGATGGTCGCGACGTTCCGGGGGGTGATCACCCAGTCGGTCTCCGACATGACGTTCGGGTCGGCGAACCTGGTAGGGATGACCTACACCGCCACCTACACCTTCGATCCCAGCCTCGGCGCGACGTCGATCTACAATCCCTGCTGCAGCGGCTATTTCGACTACATCCGCGCCGGCTACGACGCGGCCTCGCCGATCCTCTCGGCGCTCATCGAGATCAACGGGCGGCAGGATTTCCAGGACTACAAGAACGACGCCACTACCTACGGGAACACCGAACGGGTCAGCAGCCCCGGCGCGCCGTTCGGCTCGCTCTACATGAGCGCGGTGGGCGGCCAGTACGTCCCGTCGCCGGTCGGGGGAACGGCCTACGACTACCACTCCGCCACGGCGACGTTCACCTCGCCGACGCTGATTCCGTTCGACATGACCCAGGCCTGGAGCCCGCAGGCGAGCGGCGCCTACGGCACGGCCAGTTTCCTGCGGCAGGTGCAGAACGCAGGGCGCGGCTACGACCAAGCCTATGATATCAGGGCCACGATCACGAGCGTGCGGGTCTTCGACGCCGCAGTCGTGCCGGAACCCGCGACCTGGGCCTTGCTGATCCTGGGCTTCGGCGCCGCCGGAACCGCGTTGCGGCGCCGGCGGGCGGAAGCCGTGGCTTAGCGGCGCTATTCCGCCGGCGCGACCGGGACCAGAATCTCCCCACCCGTCTCGCGGAACTTCTTCGACATCTCGGCCATGCCGGTCTCGACGTCGTTCTGTCCCAGGTCGTTCTGCCCCCTGGCCGCGTCGCGGATGTCCTGGCTGATCTTCATCGAGCAGAACTTCGGGCCGCACATCGAGCAGAAGTGGGCGGTCTTGAACGCCTCCTTCGGCAGGCTCTCGTCGTGGTACTCGCGCGCCGTCTCGGGATCGATGCCCAGGTTGAACTGGTCCTCCCAGCGGAACTCGAACCGCGCCCGGCTGATCGCGTCGTCCCACAGGCGCGCGCCCGGGTGCCCCTTGGCCAGATCGGCCGCGTGGGCCGCCAGCTTGTAGGTCATGACGCCGACCTTCACGTCCTCGCGGTTCGGCAGGCCCAGGTGTTCCTTGGGCGTGACGTAGCAGAGCATCGCCGTGCCGAACCAGCCGATCATGGCCGCGCCGATGGCCGAGGTGATGTGGTCGTAGCCGGGCGCCACGTCGGTCGTGAGCGGGCCCAAGGTGTAGAAGGGAGCTTCGCCGCAGGTCTTGAGCTGCTTGTCCATGTTGGCCTTGATCTTGTGCATCGGCACGTGGCCGGGGCCCTCGATCATCACCTGGACATTGTGCTTCCACGCGATCTGGGTGAGCTCGCCCAGGGTCTCCAGCTCGCCGAACTGGGCCGCGTCGTTGGCGTCGGCGATCGAGCCGGGACGCAGGCCGTCGCCCAGCGAGAACGAGACGTCGTACGCCTTCATGATCTCGCAGATGTCTTCGAAGTGCTCGTAGAGGAAGTTCTCCTTGTGGTGCGCCAGGCACCACTTGGCCATGATCGAACCGCCGCGGCTGACGATGCCGGTGACGCGGTTGGCGGTGAGCGGGACGTAGGCCAGCCGAACGCCGGCGTGGATGGTGAAATAGTCCACGCCCTGCTCGGCTTGCTCGATCAGGGTGTCGCGGAACACCTCCCAGGTCAGGTCCTCGGCCACGCCGTTGACCTTCTCCAGCGCCTGGTAGATCGGCACCGTGCCGATCGGCACGGGGCTGTTGCGCACGATCCAGTCGCGGATGTTGTGGATGTTGCGGCCGGTGCTGAGGTCCATGACCGTGTCGGCGCCGCAACGGATCGACCAGACCATCTTGTCGACCTCGTCGGACACGTGGCTGAGCACGGCCGAGTTGCCGATGTTGGCGTTGATCTTCACCAGGAAGTTGCGGCCGATGATCATCGGCTCGAGCTCGGTGTGGTTGATGTTGGCCGGGATGATGGCCCGGCCGCGGGCGATCTCGTCGCGCACGAACTCAGGCGTGCAGATGTCCGGGATCTCGGCGCCGAAATCCTCGCCGTCGCGGATGAAGGCGTCGCCTTGTTGCCGGCGCTGGTTCTCGCGGATCGAAACGTATTCCATTTCGGGGGTGATCACCCCCCGACGGGCGTATTCCAGCTGAGTCACGTTGGCGCCGGGCTTGGCGCGGTAGACGCGGCGCGGCGCGGTGAACTCGGGCGCCAGGTGCGCGCCCTGGGCGAAGCCGTTGTCCTCGGGCTTCACCGCGCGCGGCGTCTCGACGATCTCGACGTCGCCGCGGCTCACCACCCAGGGCTCGCGCGTCTTCGAGAGCCCCTTCTCGATGTCGATACCGACAGCCGGGTCGGTATAGGGGCCGGAAGGATCGTAGAGCGTCAGCGCGGGTTCCTTCGCGCTGGGGTGAACCGCCACCTCGCGGAACGGCACGCGGATGTCGGGCCATAGCACACCGGGCTGGTAGACCTTTTTCGAACCCGGGCGTTCGCCCGTGGGGATCGTGGCGGCGTTCAGCTTGCCGGTCGGCTTGTTCATCGCATGTGGCTCCGTAGGCGGACGGATCACGGGCGTCAGTCGGGGTGGATGGCCCTTCCCTTCGCCGGCATGACCCGGATCAGGTTCGACGGGTCGTGGGCTCACCCACCTCTCAGCCGCTCCAGCGCGGCCCCCCGAGGATTTCCGCAAAGTAAGCCCGTTGTCAGGTGGCCGCCAGCTTCAAATGCGAAGACGTGAACCGCGGTCGCGCGTATCATCATTAAGGGGACGTCCGGAGGACCACAGATGAAGATCGCCATCGTCTCAGCCGCCGCTGTCCTGGCCGCCGCCGGGGCCGCCGCGGCCATCGCCAAGCCCGCGCCGAACCCGGCGCTGCCGCCGGCGCCCGAGGCCGGAACCGGCCTGCCGTCCGGCCAGTGCTTCCGCTCCCAGGACATCCGCAACCACACGATCGGCGATCGGGACACCCTGCTGGTCGCCGTGAACCGCAACGACGTCTATCGGATCGGCGTGAAGGGCTGCCTGGCCGGCTCGATCTCGTCGGATCCGATCATCACGCGCAGTCCTCCGGGTTCGCCGATCATCTGCAAGCCGCTGGACCTGGACATCTCGATCGCGAAGGGCGGTTTCGCCACGCACTGCATCGTGGACTACGTCGTGAAGATGACCCCCGAGCAGGTGGCCGCCCTGCCCAAGAAGTTGAAGCCGTAGGCCGTCCGCATGTCTCTCGTGGAACGTTCAGGAGACCGCATATGAAGCTCGTGACCGCCGCCATGGCCCTCGGCGCAGCCGCCGTCGGAACCTTCGCGCTCGCCGCCTCCACGCCCTCGCCCTTGGGCCCTCCACCCCCGCCGGGCGCCGGCCTGGCCGCCGGCCAGTGCCTGCAGGCCGACGACATGCAGAACCACTCGGTCGTCGACAAGAACACGCTGTTGGTGGACGCCGGCCGGCGCAGCAAGGGCCTCTACCGGTTCACCATGCAGAATGGCTGCCTGAGGGGCGCGATCTCGTCGGATCCGATCAATGTCGAGCCGCTGGCCGGCGGCCGGATCTGCGGCCCGAAGGATGTCGTGCTGCGCGCGCGCGGCGGGCACTGCGACATCGCCTCGATCGTCAAGCTGACGCCGCAGGAGGCCGCCGCCCTGCCGCGGAAGTTGAAGCCGTAACATCAAGTGCCCGAGCGTCGGCCGGGCGGACGCTCACTTTTCTTTGCTTTCCGCGCCATCCGGGCGGCGAACCGGTTTCCACTTCGCCTGATGGCGCGGTACACGCGGGCATGCATCTCGCCCGCTTCAACCCCGTCCGCTTCGCCCACCTGCCCACGCCGTTCGAGCCGCTGCCCGGCCTGACCGAGCATCTCGTGCGTCCCGGCGGCGGCGGACCGGCGCTGTGGATCAAGCGCGACGATTGCACAGGGCTGGCCGGTGGCGGCAACAAGACCCGCAAGCTCGAGTACCTGCTGGGCGACGCCCTGGCCAACGACGCCGACACCCTGGTGACCCAGGGGGCCGTCCAGTCGAACCACGTGCGCCAGACCGCGGCCGCGGCGGCGAAGTTCGGCATGAAGTGCGAGATCATCTTGGAAGAGCGGACCGGCTCGAAGGCGATCGACTACACCCGCTCGGGCAACGTCCTGCTGGACCAGCTGTTGGGCGCGAAGATCCGCTCCGTGCCGGGCGGCACCGACATGAACCAGAAGCTGGCCGAGGTGGCGGCCGAGGTCGCCGAGGCCGGCGGCCGGCCCTATGTGATCCCGGGCGGCGGCTCGAACAGCATCGGGGCGCTCGGCTACGTGGAATGCGCGTTCGAGCTGGTCGCCCAGGCGAACGAGATGGGCCTGGAGATCGACCGCATCGTCACCGCCACCGGCAGCGCCGGCACGCACGCCGGCCTGGTCGCCGGCCTGGCCGTGATGGGGGCCGATATCCCCGTCCTGGGCATCGGCGTGCGCGCGCCGAAGGAGGCGCAGGAGACCAATGTCTACAACCTGGCGCGCCAGACCGCGGCCCTGTTGGGCCACGAGGACCGGGTGACCCGCGACATGGTCGTCGCCGACTGCGACTATGTCGGCGCGGGCTATGGCCTGGTGGACGACGCCGTGATCGACGCGCTGAAGACCATCGCGCGGACCGATGCGATCCTGCTGGACCCGGTCTACACCGGCAAGGCGATGAAGGGCCTGCTGGCGCTTTCGGCCAAGGGCGCGTTCGACGGCGAGACGGTGGTGTTCCTGCACACCGGCGGCGCCCAGGGCCTGTTCGGCTACCAGGGCGAACTGGAAGGCAAACTCTGATGTCGGCCGAGCCGCTGATCCTGGGCGTTCTAGGCGGGATGGGGCCGGCGGCGACGGTGGAGTTCCTGGCGCGGCTGCAGGCCTATACGCCGGCAGAGAAAGACCAGGACCACATCCGGGTCATCGCCGACATCAACCCGAAGGCGCCGGACCGCAACACGCCGGGCTCGGGCGCCGGGGCCGTGCTCGCCGAGATGGCCGGCGCCCTGGCCGGCGCGGGCGCGCAAGTTCTGGCCATGCCGTGCAACACGGCCCACGCGCACGCAGACCTCATCCAGCGCGCCTCGGGCCTTCCGCTGATCGACATGATCGGCCTGGCCGCCGAGGCCGCGAGCGAGGCGGGCGCCATGCGCGCCGGCGTGCTGGGCACCAAGGGCGCGCTGAAGCTCTATCGCGAATATCTGGCCGCCGGAGCCATGAGCCTGGTCAGCCTCCCGCCCGAGCGGCAGGAGGCGTTCATGGTCACCCTCTACCGGATCAAGGCGGGCGACCTGGGCGACGACGTGAAGCGCGAGATGCAGGGCTACGCCGAGGAGCTCCGCAAGCTGGGCGCCGAGGTGCTGATCGCGGGCTGCACCGAAGTGCCGCTGGTGCTGGACGACGAGGACGTGAAGCTGGAGCTGATCGACCCGGGCGACCTGCTGGCGCGCCGCAGCGTCGCCGTGTGCCTGCGCTGGGAGCCGTTGCCGCACGGGGTGGCGTAACGGAACCACGAAAGACACGAAAAACACGAAAGGGCGCGGAGCGCGATGACCCGGCCCGACGGCCTCCGGGCGCCAGATTTCGTGTTTTTCGTGTCTCTCGTGGTTCGATCTTCTTGCCGCTTCGCGGCTAGAGCCGGCTCGCCCCGAAGGTGTCGCAGGCCTCGGGGTCGCCGCTCTGGGAGCCCTTGCGGAACCAGCGCATCCGCTGCTCCGACGTCCCGTGGGTGAAGGCGTCTGGCATGACGCGGCCCTGGGCCTTCTTCTGCAGGGTGTCATCGCCGACCGCCGCGGCGGCGCGCAAACCGTCCTCGATGTCCCGCGGATCGAGCGACACCTGGCCGTTGGAAACCTCGGCGGCATGAGCAGCCCAGACGCCGGCGTAGCAGTCGGCCTGGAGTTCCAGCCGCACCGAGCCGCTCTCAGCGCCCTTGGCCCCCATGCGACGCGCCTCGTCGCTGGCGCCGGTCAGGTTCTGGACATGGTGGCCGATCTCGTGGGCGATGACGTAGGCGCGGGCCGCCTCGCCGCCGGCGCCGAATTTGGTCTCCAGCTCCTGCCAGAACGAGAGGTCCAGATAGACCTTGCGGTCGGACGGGCAATAGAACGGCCCCATGGCGGACTGGCCCATGCCACAGCCGGTGCCGGTGGCCTGGTCGTACAGCACGATGGCGTCGGGCGGGCGGTAGCCGCGCATCCGGGCCTCCCACACCTGGTCGACGTTGGTCGACACTACGTCGACGAAGCGGCCCGCTTGGTCGGCGGGCGTGCCCCGCACGCCCTCCTGCTGCTGCGCCTGGGGCGACACGCCGTTCACGACGCCCATGGTCGTCGACGGGTCGATCCCGAAGACGAAATAGCCCACGAGCGCCAGGACGACGCCCCCGACGCCCATGCCGCCGAGACCGACCGCGCCCATGCCGCGCCGGTCTTCGATATTGCCGCCGCCCTCTCCCCCTTGCCAGCGCATGTCAGCGACGGTTCCGAGCGGCGTCCTGGACGCGCTTGTTGGATTCGGAGAGCATCTTGTCTGGCACCGAAGGATAGGTTGGAGCGGGAGCCGAGGCCTTGGGCCCCAGGGTGGGATCGCCGTAAGGCAGCACCGGGACGCGGGCGGCAGCGTTGCGGGCCGTCATGTCCGCCACGGCCTGGTCGGCGCGCAGCCGCGCGTCCAGGGCCTGGAGCTGGTTCGCCTGGTCGATGGATCGCCGCTCGGCCGCCTGCTGCTGGGCGCGCAGATCGTCGATCTGGAATTGGCTGGGCTGCGCCGCGGCCGGCGCCGCGACAGCGAGGAAAAGGCCGCCGAGGGCGATGAGCTTACGCATGCGACACCATATGGGCGTCCAACGGCTCCACCCCTAGCGGCGTTCCACCGTGAAGCGCGTCAATTCCTGTTTCGGCTGTTCCCAATCTGGCTTGAGCTCGATGGCCTTGCGGTAGTCGAAGTAGGCCGACTTCATGTCGTCCAGCCCCTCGAACGCCAGCGCGCGGTTGTAGTAGGCCTTCTCCGGCTCCTCGACGCCGAGTTCGAGCGCCTTGTTGATATCGCTCAGGCCGTCGGCGTAGCGGCGCGCGCCGACGGCGGCGGCGCCGCGGTTCACATAGGCTTCGCCCAGGTCGGGCTTGGCCTGGATGGCGAGGTTGAAGTCCGACTTGGCCGCGCCGAACTCCTTGCGCCGCAGCTTCAGCACGCCCCGGTTCACGAAGGTGCCGGCCCTGTCCCGCAGGCTCAGGAGCTCGGACTCCAGCGCCATGGTGCAGAGGTCATCGTACTTGGTGTCGGTCTCTCCCCCGAGGGCGGCCTCCGAGCACTGGCGGGCCATGCCGCCGCCCAGAACCGTCACCGCAGCGTGGGAGGCGGCCGGGATAGCAAGGAGGCCCGCGCCGGCGGCGAGCGCGAGGAGGTTGGAGGTCTTGAGCATGGGGGTCGCTCCGCAACCTGGACAGTCGGCGGGAAGCGTCCGCCTGTAACGCCGTTGTGTCAATTCAGCCTTCCGGCATCACGCGGCGCGGAAGCGGCGCAGCTCGCGGTGCAGGATGTAAACGCCGCTCGCCGCGACGATCACCGCGCCGACCAGGGTCAGGGGATGCGGCAGCTCGCCCCAGATCACCAGGCCGAGACCGGCGGCCCAGACGAGCTGGGTGTAGTCGAACGGAGCGATCACCCCGATCGGCGCCTGGCGCAGCGCCTCGGTGAGGAAGAGCTGCCCCACCCCGCCGATAAGGCCGGCGACGATCAGCACGGCCAGGGTTACGGGATCGGGCGTCACCCAATGGAAGGCCGAGCCCGCCAGACCCAGCACGACCCCGCCGAGCGTGAAATAGAAGACGATGGTGGGGCCGCGCTCGGTGTCGGCGATCTGGCGGATGGCCACCATGGCGCCCGCCGCGCCCAGGGCGCTGAGGATACCCAAGGTCACGCCGAGCGTGTTCATCTGCCCGGGCAGCGGGCGGGCCATGATGAGCACGCCGAGGAAGCCCACGATGACGGCGCCCCACCGGTGGCGGCCGACCTTCTCGGAGAGCAGCAGCGCAGAGAGCGCCGTCATGAAGAGCGGCGAGGTGAACTGCAGCGCCGTGGCCTCGGTCAACGGCAGGTGCTGGACCGCCGAGAAGCCGCAGACCATCCCCGACAGGCCCACGGTGGCGCGGGCCAGATGCCCGAAGGGTCGCCTCGTCTTGAGCACCTCCCACCCGGTGGTGCGGGCGATGTAGAGGCCGAGCGGCACGAAGGCGAACAGGTTGCGGAAGAAGATGATCTCGAAGACCGGGATCCCGCGCGAGCCCGTCCATTTCACGATCGCCGAGAGGCAAGCCATGCAGGCCATGGCCGCCACGCGGAAGGCGATGCCGAGCGCGACGTTGTTGGCGGGCGGGAGAGCGGACGGCTGGGACACGGCGGGTCTTAAGGGGGAGCCCGCGCCGCGGGTCAACGCCCAGTTCGCCGCAGGTGGCCGGTTCAAAGGCGGATGGCAGGAATGGTGAAGCTATCCGTCCTTTACGAGGCGCGGGGCGGCGGCTCCACTCCAGGGGGGAACGAGAACGGGGAGATTCGACGATGGGCAGTCCGATCCTGCAGCCGGTGGTGACGCTGGTGCTGTGGTCCATGGTGATGTGGGCCTGGCTCTACGCCACGCGCATTCCGGCCATGCAGAAGGCGAAGGTGGCGCTGGATCCCGCGCTGACCACGGCGGAACTCTCGGCGCGCCTGCCGCCGCAGGTTCGATGGAAGGCCGACAACTACAACCACCTGATGGAGCAGCCGACGCTGTTCTACGCCGTCGCGCTGACGCTGGCGGTCACGGGTCATGGGGAAGGCCTGAACGCGCTGCTGGCCTGGAGCTATGTCGGCCTGCGCGTGGTCCATAGCCTGGTGCAGGCCACGACCAATGTGATCATGCTGCGGTGGGCGGTGTTCATGCTGGCGTCGCTGGCTCTGCTGGCCCTGGCGGTCTCGGCCGCGACGGTGGTGTTCTAGAACGCCTTGGCGTCGCCGAAGAGCAGCGGGATCGTGCGGGCCACCAGCGTGAGGTCGCCGGTGAAGCTCCAGCCGTCGATGTAGGCGTTGTCGGCGTCGATGCGGGCGAACAGACCCTCGTCGTTGGCGACCTCGCCGCGATAGCCGTTGACCTGGGCCGCGCCGGTCAGGCCGGGCCGGGCGCGGAAGCGATCGGTGTAGCCGGGGACGCGGCCGGCCCAGACGATGTCGTGGGCCAAGGCGTGCGGCCGCGGGCCGACGATCGACATCTCGCCCTTGAGCACGTTCAGGAGTTGCGGCACCTCGTCCAGGCTCAGCTTGCGCAACAGCCCGCCGAGCGGGGTGACGCGGGAGTCGCCGCGCACAGCCTGGCGGATCTGCGGGCCGTCCTCGGTCACCAGCATGGTGCGGAACTTGTAGATGCGGAACGGCTTACCGTTCAGGCCGGTGCGTTGCTGGCGGAAGAGGATGGGACCCTTGCTTTCCATCCAGATGGCGACGCCAATGACGAGCAGCAGCGGCAGGAAGGCGAGCAGCGCCAGGCCCGCCGCGCAGATGTCGAAGGCGCGCTTTCGTCTGCTGGTCGCTGCACGCACAGGGCCAGCCTCCACACGCGGGGCTTCGGGCGCCCGCGCGATCGGCGCGATGACGGTCATGCCAGCCCAGCTCCGTGCTCCACCCGACACATCGCTCAACCGACGACGCACCCCTCGGGTTCCTCTCGATCCTAGTCCATTAACGAAAAAGTGCTGCACCGCACAACGAAGGGTAGGACTTCCCCTCCGGCGCCACCCAAATAAGCTGACGGCGGCAAACTGAGGCGCGGAGGAAGCCCATGGCGCGGCGGCTGATCGACCTGTCGATCCCGATTACGAACGACATCGTCTCGGACCCCGGGGTGATGCGCCCGCAGGTGACCTACTCCCGGCACAAGGAAACGGTGGGCCAGATCGCCTCGTTCTTCCCGGGTCTCACGCCGGAGGATCTACCGGACGGCGAAGGCTGGGCCGTGGAGCAGGTGAAACTCTCGACGCACAACGGCACCCACATGGATGCGCCGTGGCATTTCCACTCGACCACGGACGCCGCCGAGGGTGTCCGTCCGGCGCCGACCATCGACGAGGGCCCGCTGGAGTATTTCCTCCAGCCGGGCGTCAAGCTGGACTTCCGGCGCTTCGCCGACGGCTATGTCGCCACGGCCGCCGACGTGGAGGCGGAACTTGCGCGCATCGGTCATCAGCTGAAGCCGCTGGACATCGTACTGGTGAACACGGCCGCGGGCGCGGCCTATGGCGATCCCGGCTATATCCACAAGGGTTGCGGCATGGGCGAAGAGGCGACGCTCTATCTCACCGAGCGCGGCGTGAAGGTTGTCGGCACCGACGCCTGGTCCTGGGACGCGCCGTTCTCGCACACGGCGCGAAAGTGGGCCGAGACGCACGACCCGAAGATCATCTGGGAGGGCCACAAGGCCGGCCGGCTGCGCGAGTACTACCAGATCGAGAAGCTGACCAACCTGGAGACCCTGCCGCCCAGCGGCTTCACGCTGTCCTGCTTTCCCGTAAAGATCGCGGGCGCCTCGGCGGGCTGGATCCGGGCCGTGGCGATCCTGGAGTGAGGTCGGCCTCAGCCCCACGGCGACCTGAGCCTGCGGCGTCTCGCCACACATCGACAGCTCATGGCGCACGCGAATGCTCAATTTGAGTAACACCGCTCAATAAAAGTCGCCAGATCCGGCGTGTTTTCCTTCCCCGAACACTCAGTTCAAGCCTCGTAAACCAAGCACGTTCATCGAAGATTCCGACCTGCAACCGTAGGCTTCGACGGCATTGAAAGAAGCGGTCGCCGTGTCCCCAGCCGTCCAGTTCGCCGAGTCCGAGATTCCCACCCCTTCGACAGCGATCCACGCCACCGGCCTGGCCATGCGCCTGGCTGGCGCGCGCAGTGTGATCGAGGGCAAGTTTCTCGACCTCGGCAAGACGCTGGAGACCTCGGTGGAGGTGGTGGGCGGCCTCGTCGCCTCGCTGGACCAGCTCGCGAGCCTATTCAGTTCCGAGACCGTGGACGACGCGACGGACAAGCTGTCCGCGGCGGCGGCCGAATTGAGCGGCCTGGCCGGATCGCGGGCCGGCCATCGCGAGCGCTGCCACGCACTGGCGGGCGCCAGCCGGCGGCTGGGCGTCCATATCACCGACATGCAGCAGGCGCTGCGCTACCTGAAGGTCTTCGCCGTCAACATCAAGGTGACGGCCGGAACCGTGCCTGGCGCCTACGTCGAGTTCGAGGATTTTGTCGAGGAGATCTACGCCGCCATCGGCGAGGGCCGCACGCAGCTCGACGAATTCGGGCGGGACCTGGACGCCCTCGGCGGCCTGGTCGGGACGGCGCTCGCGCACGAGAACGAGCTGGACAGCCGCTGCGCCCAGGTGCTGCCGGCGGTGCCGAACCAATTGGCCGCCGACGCGGTGATCCTGGCCGAGCATCACAAGCGGGTCGCCGCGGTGGCCGCCGAGGTGGGCGCGATCGCCCGCGGGCTGCAAGGTAAGGTGGGCATGGCGCTGTGCGGCCTGCAGATCGGCGACACCGCGCGGCAGCGGGTCGAGCATGTGGAGACCGGGCTCGAGATCCTGGAACGCCGGCGAACGGCGGGCCAGGCCAACCCGGCGGCCGACGACATCGTTCGCGCCATGCTGGCCGCCCAGCTCGACGACACCGTCGAGAGCTTCGACCGCGAGGTGGAGAAGATCGCCCACAGCCTGACCGGCGTGGCGAGCGACGCCTACAAGCTGCTGCAGCTGCGCGAAGCGGCCCGCGGCTCGGGCGGGCGTAGCGACAAGACAGGCGACCTGGCCCGGCTCGAGGCCAGCCTGGGCGAGGCCATGTCCCTGGTCCGCGAGATGGGCGCCGCCGAGGCCGCCGCCCTCGATGTCGGCCAATCGGCCGAAACCACCGCCGCGGGTCTCGCCCAACGGATCGACGCGATCCGGGGCATCAAGGCCAGCATCCATTCGATGGCTCTGAACGCGCACCTGAAATGCGTGCGCCTGGGCGACGCCGGACGGCCGCTGAGCGTGGTGGCCGTCGAGCTGCGCCAGTACGCCGATGTCCTGGGCGAGACGGCCGGCCAGGCTGAGACGATCCTCACGCAATTCGAAGGCGAGGGCGGCGGTGGCGCCGAGGTCGGAGGCGGGTCGGCCGCGGTCGGCGCGCTCCTGGAAACCGCCGCGGCGCCCATCCGCGAGGCCGAGAGCAAGGTCGGCTCCGAGCTGGCCGAGATGGCGGCGCAGGGCGACGCCGTGGTGCAGGTCCTGCAGCGCGCCACCGGGCGGCTGAACTTCCAAGCCGAGGTGACCGGCGTGTTGACCGTCGCCGCCGACGGCCTGCGCCCCGCCGCAACCCCGGCGCCGGACGCGCTGAACGAGGCGGAAACGGCGGCGCTCGCCGATGTCATGGGCCAGATCGGCAAGCTCTACACCATGGCCCGCGAACGCCAGGTCCACGCGGTCTACGCGCCCGCCTGAGAGCGGTCGCGGCGCGCTGGCGTTACGACGCCATGGCCCCCAGGCGCAGGATCTCGGCGGCGATGCGGCCGAGGGGCAGGACCTTCATGGCCGCGCCGCGCGCGATGGCTTCCTTGGGCATGCCGAACACCACCGAGGTGGCCTCGTCCTGGGCGAGGGTGTAGGCGCCGGCCTGCTTCATCTCGTCGAGCCCACGCGCCCCATCGTCGCCCATGCCGGTCATGATCACGCCGACGGCGTTGGACGCCGCCGAGCGGGCCGCCGATCGGAAGAGGACGTCCACCGAAGGCCGATGTCGCGAGACCAGCGGACCGTTCTTGACCGAGACGTGATAGCGCGCGCCGGACCGCTCCAGCAGCGTGTGATGGTTGCCGGGCGCGATGAGCACCCGGCCACGGAGGACGGCGTCGCCGTCGGCCGCCTCCTTGACCTCCACCTCGCACAGGTCGTTCAGCCGGCGCGCGAAGGCCGCGGTGAACTTCTCGGGCATGTGCTGGACGATGACGATGCCGGGGGCGTTGGACGGCAGCGCCTGCAGCACCTCGCGCAGGGACTCGGTGCCGCCCGTGGAAGCGCCGATGCAGATCACGGTCTCGGTCGTCCGGGCCATGGCGCCCGAACCGGGTTTGGGGGGCGGAAGCATCGCGTCGGCGGTCAGCTTCTTCTCCACCGTGCGGGCGAAAGCCTGGGGGCGCGGGCGATTGCCGAGACGAGCCTCGGCGGCGCCCTTCACCGCTTCCCGGATGCGGTCGCGGGACTCGTTGAGATGGTCGGCGACGCCGATCTTAGGCTTCAGGATCACATCCACCGCGCCGGCCTCCAGGGCCTGCATGAGGGTGGCGGACCCCTCCTCCGTCAGCGACGAGCACATGACGACCGGCACGGGGTGCTGGGCCATCAGCTTGCGCAGGAAGGTGATGCCGTCCATGCGCGGCATCTCGACGTCGAGGGTGATGACGTCGGGGATTTCCTTGGCGATGTAACGGGCGGCCGAGAAGGGGTCGGACGCGGCGCCGATCACCTCGATGTCCGGATCCTCCTCGAGGATGGCGGTCAGGGTCTGGCGGACGCTGGCCGAGTCGTCGACGACGAGGACGCGGACCTTCCTCCCCATGGCGTCAGACCTTCTGGAACACGGTGCCGGAGACGGTGCGCACCGGCAGGTCAACGCCCACGATGGTCTCGGAGTGCCCCAGGAAAAGGTATCCGCCGGGGCGAAGGTGCGAGCAGAGGCGCTTGAGCACCGCGGCCTGGGTCTGCTTGTCGAAATAGATCAGCAGGTTACGGCAGAAGATCATGTCGAGGTCGCGGGGCGCCGCGTACTTCTCGTCCATCAGGTTCTGGCGCGCGAACGACATCTTGGAGCGCAGGTGCGGCGCCATGCGGACCTTGTTGCTGGCCTTGTCGCGGGCGACGCGCACGTGGCGCTGGCGCATGGCGATCGGCACCGGCTGGATCATCGACGCGGCGAAGATGCCCATGTGCGCCTCGGCCAGCACTTGGGTGCAGAGGTCGGTGCACAGGATCGAGTAGTCGAGGCCACGATGCTCGCGGCAGAAGTCGTCGAGCAGCATGGCGATCGTATAGGGCTCGGCGCCGATCGAGCAGGCGGAGCTCCAGATCCGGACCTGCGAACGCTTCTCCTTCACGAACCCCGGCAGGGCCCTGTTGACCAGGAAATCGAAGTGCGCGGGCTCACGGAAGAAGTCGGTCTTGTTGGTGGTGACCACGTCGATCAGGTGGATGGCCTCGGCCTCGATGCCGCCATCCTGGAACAGGTAGGTGCAGTAATCACCGAAGCTGGCCATGTGGTGCTCGCGCAGGCGGCGACGCAGCCGGCCTTCCAGCATGGTCTTCTTGGTCGGCGGCATCTTGATGCCGCTGTAGCCATGAATGAACTCGGACAGCCGCTTGAAGTCGGCCGTGCTCAGCGTGTCGTTGACGTCGAGATTGTAGGCGAGCTCGGCCGACAAGGTGGTCATCCGTTCTGGAGAAGGGGTCTCAGGCCGCCGCTTCGGCGACGGCCGGCAGGGCGGCGGCTTCCTGGCTGGTGAGCAGGCGGGCCAGCTCGAACAGCACCACGAAGCCGGCTTCGCGGCGCACGACGCCGGCGATGTAGTCCGAGCGCCAGGGCACGCCGATGTCGGGCGCCGGCTCGATCTGGTCGGCGGCCACCGAGACGACCTCGATGACCCGGTCGGCGACCAGGCCCAGCGACAGCACCCGTCCGTCCAGCGGGATGTCCAGCACGAGGATGCGGGTGCTCGGGCCCGGCGGAACCGTCGGCAGGCCCAGCTTGGCCCGCAGGTCGATGGTCGCCGTGCCGCGGCCGCGCACGTCGGTCAGGCCCAGCAGATAGGCCGGTCCCTCGGGGATCGCGAAAGGCTGTCGGTAGTCGAGGATCTCGCGGACGTATTCGACCGGGACCGCGAAGACCTCGGCGCCGAGGCCCAGGGTGACGTACTGCGCGTCAGCAGCCATGTCAGGCGTACTCCCGGAAGGCCTGGTCCTGGTCGTCGGGACCGCCCTGGGCGAGGTCGAGGGCGAAGCCCTTGGCCGCGGCCTGCTGAGCCTTCACGCCCTTGCCGGCGGTGCGGGCGCGCGCCGGAGCTGGACGGGGTTGCGCGACCGGACGAACCGCGACGGCGGCCGGCGCGGCGGTCCTGCCCGTGGCGTCGGTGCGGAAGAAGGCGATCGACACCTGCAGTTCCTCGGCCTGCGCGGCCAGTTCCTCGGAGGTGGACGCCATCTGCTCGGAGGCGCTGGAGTTGGCCTGGGTGATCTTGTCGAGTTGCTGGAGCGCTTCATTCACCTGGCTGGCGCCGATGTCCTGCTCGCGGCAGGCCGCGCTGATCTCGGACACCAGTTCCGAGGTGCGGCGGATGTCCGGCACCAGCTTGGTCAGCATCTCACCGGCCGACTGGGCGGCCCGGACCGTCTCCGACGACACCGAGCCGATCTCGGTGGCGGCGGTCTGGCTGCGTTCGGCCAGCTTGCGGACTTCCGAGGCGACCACGGCGAAACCCTTGCCGTGCTCGCCGGCGCGGGCGGCCTCGACGGCTGCGTTCAGCGCGAGCAGGTCGGTCTGGCGGGCGATCTCCTGCACGATGGTGATCTTCTCGGCGATGGTCTGCATCGCGTCGACCGCACGGCTCACCGCCGCACCCGAGACTTCCGCGTCCTTGGCCGACTGGCGGGCAATCTGCTCGGTCTGCGAGGCGTTGTCGGCGTTCTGGCGGATGTTCGACGCCATCTGCTCCATCGAGGCCGAGGCCTCCTCGACCGAGGCGGCCTGTTCGGTCGCGCCCTGGCTCACCTGTTCGGCGGCGGCCGACAGCTCCTGGCTGCCCGACGAGACCTGATCCGACGCCGAAAGGGCGTTGGCCACCACGCCGCGCAGCCGTTCGACCATGCGCTGCAACGCCAGGCCCAGGGTGTCCTTGTCCGACAACGGCTTGGGCTGGACCGTCAGATCGCCGTCAGCGACGGAGTCGGCCAGGGCGGCGGTTGCGCGCAGGTTGGCCGTCATGCGGTTGACGTTCTCGACGAGGTCCTTGATCTCGTCGTTGGTGGTCACCGTGATGGTCTGGTGCAGGTCGCCGATGGCCACGGCCTCGGTGAGGTCGGAGATCTTCTTCAGGCCCTGGCTGATCGTCATGGACAGCCACGCGGCCGCGCCGGCGGCGATCAGGAAGCAGACCACCAGCAGACCGATCATGGTGTTGCGCGCCAGGACATAGTCGGCATTGCCCTGGGCGTCGGCGGCGGCGAGCTGCTGCTTGGACAGCTCCACCAGCTCATCAGCCTTCTGGGTGACGCCGTCGTTGGCGACGCGCAGGTCCGTCTGCATCAGGCGGGTCGCCTCGTCGATGCGGCCGCCCACGATGTGCTGGCGGATCTGACCGTCGACCACGACGAACTTTTCCCAGTCGGTGCGCAGCGCCGTCCACCTCGGCTTGCCTTCGGCCGAGGCGATGGCCTCCGAGGCGGTGAGCACATCCTCGAACCGCTTCTTGTAGACGTCGGCCTTCTGGTTCTGGCTGGCGCGTTCGTTGGCGTCGCTGGCCAAGGCCATGTTCTTCTGGGCGCGCCCCACCTGAAGCAGGGCGATACTCAGCGACTGGGCGTTCTCCAGGCGGGTGGCCGGGCCGGCGATCATGGCGGTCTGGTCCGCGTTGATCTTGCCCAGCTTCATGATGCCGAACGTGGTGGCGCCGATCATCAGGACGATGATGGCGGCGAAGGCCAGGGCCAGCTTGAGCTTGATGGTGAAACGCATCGTCGGACTCCAGGGACGTCAGGTCCCGGCAAAGGGGGCGCCCGCGGCGGGTTCGGACCGCCGCGGACCTCGTTAGGTCAGGCGTATTCGCGGAAGGCGTCGTCGTGGTCGTCGGGACCACCCTGGGCGAGGTCGAGGGCGAAGCCCTTGGCCGCGGCCTGCTGGGCCTTCACGCCCTTGCCCACCGGACGCGCGGCGGGACGCGGAGCCGATGCGAGCTTGGCCGGAGCCCGGCGGACTTGCGCCGACGCAGGGCGGGCACTCGCGGTGGCGCCCGTGCGGAAGAACGCGATCGACGCCTGCAGTTCCTCGGCCTGGGCGGCGAGTTCCTCGGACGTCGAGGACATCTGTTCCGAGGCGCTCGAGTTCATCTGAGTGACCTTGTCGAGCTGCTGGATGGCCTCGTTGATCTGGCTGGCGCCAATGTCCTGCTCTCGGCAGGCCGCGCTGATCTCGGTGACCAGTTCGGCCGTGCGACGGATGTCGGGCACCAGGCGGCTCAGCATCTCGCCGGCCGACTGGGCCGCCTTGACCGTCTCGCCGGACACGGCGCCGATCTCGGTGGCGGCGGTCTGGCTGCGCTCGGCCAGCTTGCGGACCTCCGAGGCGACCACCGCGAATCCCTTGCCGTGCTCGCCGGCGCGGGCGGCCTCGACCGCCGCGTTCAGGGCCAGCAGGTCGGTCTGACGGGCGATCTCCTGCACGATGGTGATCTTCTCGGCGATGGTCTGCATCGCGTCGACCGCGCGGTTCACCGCAGCGCCGGAAGCTTCCGCATCCTTCGCTGACTGACGAGCGATCTGCTCGGTCTGCGAGGCGTTGTCGGCGTTCTGCTTGATGTTCGAAGCCATCTCTTCCATCGAGGCCGAGGCCTCTTCGGCCGAGGCGGCCTGCTCGGTGGCGCCCTGGCTCACCTGATCGGCGGCGGAGGCCAGTTCCTGGCTCCCGGCGGCCACCTGTTCCGAGGCCGAGACCGCGTCGCCGACCACGCTGCGCAGGCGCTCGATCATCGTGTTCACGTGACCCAGCAGGTCGCCGATCTCGTCCTGAGTGGTGATCTCGGCGGTTTTCGTCAGGTCGCCCTCGGCCACGCTGCGCACGGCCGAGCCGGCGCGGCTGAGGCCGCGGCTGATGGTGAGCGACAGCCACACGGCGGAGGCGGCCGCCAGGACCAGGGCCACGACCGTGATCGCGATGAACAAGGTCAGGCTGGTCTGCGCCGCGGCGTCGTACTCCGCCCCGGCGTCCTTCAGCATACGCTCGTTGGTGGCAACCAGACCGTCGGAAGCCTTGAAGATCGCTTCGTTCACGGCGCGCTGGGGACCCAGCATCAGCGCGGTCGCCTCGGCGTTGCGGTTCTCGCTACCGAGGCGTTGGATCTCGGCGTCCATGGGCACGAAGCGGCCCCAGGCCTCTTCGAGTTCTTCCCACTTGGGACGCGCCTGGGGCGCGGCGCGTTCGAGCGCCGTGTTGAGCGTCGCGCTGAACGCCCGCTTATGACTCTCGATCTTGTCCACCTCGGCGCGGCTTTGCGCCAGGTCGTCGGTGAGGACGAGGTTCTTCTCCGAGCGCAGGATCTGGAGGAGCGCAATGTTGACGGCGCGCGCGCGGTCGAGCTGGGCGGCGGGCCCTTCGAGCATCTTGTCGTGCTGCTGGCCCATCCGGTTGACCTGGACGATACCGAAGCCCGCGACGCCCAGCATGAGGGCGAGCAGGAGGCTGAACGCGACGATCAGCTTGAGTTTGATGGTGAAGCGCATGGGCGGGTCCGGGCTCAGGAGACGGGTTGCAGGGAGGACGCGGCGGCGACGGGCTGGCCGCGCTCAGCGAAGATGCGGCCCAGGTCGGGCAGGATGATTGGCTCGCCGGCGCGGCGGGCGATGCGGCTGACGAAGTCCTGGCGCCAGCGCATCCCGATGGGCGGCGGCGGCTCGACGGTCCGCAGCGGCAGGCTGGCGACCTCGTGCACCTTGTCGGCGCGGAGGCCCACCAGGGTGGGATCGCCATCGATCTCGAGTTCGATCACGACGACGCGGCTGTCCTGGGTAGTGTCGGCGCGCCCCAGGCCGAACGCCAGGCGCAGGTCCGCGACCGGGATCACCTTGCCGCGGAAGTTCATCACCGCGTCCACGAACGGGGCGGCGCCGGGCACTTCCGTCTCGGCCTGGAGGTCCAGGATTTCGCGGACCAGGCCGGCCTCCAGGGCGAAGGTCTCGCCACGGACGTCGAAGGTCAGGACCTGCAGGCCGTCGTCGTTGGCGGCGGCGATTTGAGTGTCGGTCATGGCGATCAGCTCGCGGCTCGGAATTGCTTCTCGAGGCGTTGGCCCGCCTCGACGAGGTGGGGCACGTCGAGGATCAGGGCGACGCCGCCGTCGCCGAGGATCGTCGCGCCCGAGAAGGTCTCGACGTCGGCGTGCAGCTTGGAGAGCGACTTGATGACGGTCTGGTGGTCGCCGATGATCTGGTCGACGACCAGGCCCACCCGAGCCTCGCCGGTCGAGACGACGACGACCTTCTGGTGCTGGCCGGGCTCGGTCGTGGTGCGGAACAGCTCGCGCAGGCGCAGGAACGGCACGAACTCGTCGCGCAGCGAGATCAGGCTGCGCCCGGCCGAGCGGACGTCCTGTTCATGGCTGAGTTCGACGCACTCCTCGACGGCGGCCAGCGGCACGACGTAGCGGCCATTTCCGACGCGGACGAGCAGGCCGTCGATGATCGCCAGGGTCAGCGGGATGCGCAGCGAGACCTGCGAGCCCTGTCCGGGGATCGAGGTAATATCGATGGCGCCGCGCAGGCTCTCGATGGTGCGCTTGACCACGTCCATGCCCACGCCGCGGCCGGACAGGTTCGTCACCGCCGCGGCGGTGGAGAAGCCGGGCGCGAAGATCAGCTGCAACAGCTCGGCGTCGCTGAGGGTGGCGCCCGGCTGGACCAGGCCGTTCTGCTCGGCCTTGGCGCGGACGCGCTCGCGGTCGATGCCGCGGCCGTCGTCGGACACGGTGATCACCACCTCGGCGCCCGAGTGGCGGGCGGCCAGGGTCAGCTTGCCCGCGGCGGGCTTGCCCGCGGCGACGCGCTGTTCCGGGGTCTCCAGGCCATGGTCGGCGGCGTTGCGGATCACATGGATCAGCGGGTCGGCCAGGCGTTCGATGATGGTCTTGTCGAGTTCGGTGGTCTCGCCTTCGGTGGTGAGCTCGATGGTCTTGCCGGTGTCGCGCTGCAGATCGTGGACGAGGCGGCGGAAGCGGCCGAACAGGGTCGAGATCGGCACCATGCGGACGACCATCATGGTGTCGCGCAGTTCCGAGGCGAGGCGCTCCACCTCCTCCGACACCGAGCGCAGGGCCATGTCGGTGGAGTGGGTGGCGATCTGCTTCAGGCGCGACTGGGCGATGACCAGCTCACCGACCCGGTCCATCAGCTCGTCCAGCCGCTCGGCGGGGACACGCAGGGTGGAGTCGTTCTTTCTGGGCTCGTCGGCCTTGCGGGCATCCGCCGCCGCCGGAGCGCTCTGGGGGGGAGCGGCGCTCGCGGCGGCGGTCGGCTCGACGGGCGCGGCGTTCTCGACGGCAGGGGTGGCCGCCTCGGCCGGCGCTTCGTCGGCGCCCTCCTCCTCGATCGCCAGGACCATGTCGTCCATGACGAAGAGGAAGACGTCCTCAATGGCCGAACGGCTCACCTTCGGGCCGGACAGGGTCACGTCCCAGGCCAGATGGCATTCGGTGGGGTTCAGGTCTTCGATCGCCGGCACGGCTTCGGTCGAGGCCACGATGCGGCACTCGCCCAGGTCACGCAGCTCGGCCAGCAGGCCCAGCGGATTGGTGCCGTTGGCCATGGCGTCGGCCGGCAGGGAGAAGCGTACGCGCCAGGTCTTCGCCGCCGGCGCGGCCTTGGGCGACGCGGGCGCCGCGTCATCGGCTTCCAGCACGCGGTGCAGTTCGGCGAGGAGGGCGTCGCCCACCGCCGGATCGGGATCGCCTTCCACCAGTGCGCGCATGTGGTCGCGGGCGTTGAGGACGCAGGTGATCAGTTCCGGCGTCGCCGGGGCCAATCCCTTGCGAACCCGGTCGAAGGCGGTCTCGCAGTGGTGCGTGAAGGCGGCCAGCGCCTCCATGCCGAACATCGCGCCGGATCCCTTGAGGGTATGCAGGCTGCGGAAGACGGCGTCGACAAGATCGCGGTCGTCCTGGCGGTCGGCGAGATCGAGCAGGCCCTGCTCGATCGCCTCGAGCAGTTCGCGCGCCTCCAGCCGGAAGATCTCGGCGGGGTCCTGCATGCTCACTTGGTGAGGACCTTGTTGGCGATCCGGACCAGTTGTTCGGGATCGAAGGGCTTGGTCATCCAGCCGGTGGCGCCGGCGGCCTTGGCCTGGGCCTTCACGTCGCCGTCGCTCTCGGTCGAAAGGAACACGATCGGCGTGCCGACCACCTTACCCCGGGCGCGCAGCTGCTGGATCATGGTCAGGCCGTCCATGATCGGCATGTTCAGGTCGGTGATGATCAGGTCGAAGGCCCCGGCCTCGGCCTTCTCCAGGCCCTCCGAACCGTTGGTCGCTTCCGACACCGAGTAGCCGGCCGAGGTGAGCGCGATCTTGATCGCCTGGCGGATGCTGGCCGAGTCGTCGACCGTGAGGATGGAAGCCGTCATCTAAGCCACTCCAGCGTGGGTCCAGAATTGCAGTCGTTCGGCGTCGGCCGGATCGAGGAAGCCGCCGCGGTCCAGCACGTCGCGCAAGGCGCCGGCGGCCGGACCGGCCAGGCGCAAGGCCGCGCCCTGCCGAGCGCAAGAGGCGCGCGCGGACTCCACGAGCTGCACGAAGGAAAGGTCGGCGGCCGTGACCTCGGACACGTCGACGACCAGGTCGCCGCCCGCCGCCACCTCGGTGGAGAGGCGGGTCCAGGCCTGCGTGACATGCGGGATCGTGGCCGGCCCATCGAACGCGATCACGCGTTCGCCAGCGCTCTCATCCAGAGTATCGGCCAAAGTTCGTCCCCGATCGCGGGCGACAACTATGCAATTACAGGTCGCCCCCGACGCCGGTAGACTAGGGAGATGGTCTTGTTGTGCGGTTAATCGCCGTCGCGCCCACCAGATATGTCAGTAAACGCCGATATTCGAACTAAGACTGTTATGAGTTTGGACAGGATTTTCTCAGTTTAAAATTCAAATTCCCAAGTTATCTATTAGAATAGGAATGCGTCGGGGTGACGCAGGTCGCCGATTAGCGATTGTCGCACAACAGATCTAGTCTCGCCATTCATCCACAGGTTGTCCCACAACCATTGGGAAGGTGCGCGACGCGGCGAGGCCGCAACCGCCGCCGAGGCGGTTTGATCGAACACGTTCAATGAGATCGTCTAGCCTGTGGACAAGTTGTCGCAGGGGCGGGTTTCGGCTTGCCCGCGGCCGGGCTAGATCGTCGGGGCGTCGGAGGAGCGGGCTATGATGCGGGTGGCGCTGATCGGCTTCGGCGAGGTGGGCCAGACCCTGGCGGCAGACCTGACGGGCAAGGCCGAAATCTGGGCCTGGGACGTGGCGTTCGCCGATCCCCTCAGTTCCCCGAGCCGCGCCCTGCCCGGACATTCCGTTCGCGCCGCGGCGAGCGCGCCGGACGCCGTGCGCGACGCGGCCCTGATCGTCAGCGCCGTGACCGCGGATCAGGACCTTCCCGCCGCCCGGTCGGTGGGACCCCTGAGCGGCGCCTTTTTCCTGGATCTCAATTCGTGCTCGCCGGCCCAGAAGGTCGCCTCGGCGCAAGCCATCGAGGCCGCCGGCGGGCGCTATGTCGAGGCCGCGGTGATGAGCCCCATCGGACCGAAGCGCATCGCCTCGGCGATGCTGCTGGGCGGGCCGCACGCGAGGGACTTCCTGTCGCTCGGGCTTGGGCTCGGCTTCACGGGCGCGACCGCCTACTCCGAGGTCGTCGGCAAGGCCGCGGCCACCAAGCTGTGTCGTTCGGTGATGATCAAGGGCGTGGAGGCGCTACTGACCGAGTCTCTGCTGGCCGCTCGCCATTACGGCGTCGAGCAGGTGGTGCTAGGCTCGTTGTCCGACCTGCTGCCGCTCCCCGACTGGAACGGGACCGCCCAGTACATGATCTCGCGCAGCCTGGAGCATGGCGCGCGGCGCGCCGAGGAGATGCGCGAGGCGGCCCGGACGGTCGAGGAGGCTGGGGTCCCCGCGCCCATGAGCCATGCGATCGCCCAGCGCCAGGACTGGGCCGCCGGTCACCGCGCCGCGCTGTCTCCCGACCTCCCCGCCATGCTGGACGCCGTGATCGCCCGACTGGATGGGAAGTGACCTCGCATCGACCGGCGCCGAAATCGGCTTGGCGAGGCCGCGAGTCTGCGCCAATTTGCCGAAGTAAACGATTACATCGGGGAGGAAGCGCACCATGAAGGCGCAGATTCGGGGCGGCCATGCCTGCGGCTGAACCCTATGACGTGATCATCGTCGGCTCCGGAGCCGGCGGCGGGATGAGCGCCTACCACCTGACCAAGTCGGGGCTGAAGGTGCTGATGCTGGAGGCCGGGCGGAACTACGATCCGGCCACCGAGACCCCGATGTTCAACATCCCGGCCGAGGCGCCCCTTCGCGGGGTGGGCACGCCGGACAAGCCGTTCGGGTTCTACGACGCCACCGTCGATGGCGGCTGGGAAGTGCCGAACGAGCCCTACAGCGTGGCCGAGGGCTCGGAGCCCTTCACCTGGTGGCGGCCGCGGATGCTGGGCGGCCGGACCAACCACTGGGGCCGTATCTCGCTGCGCTTCGGGCCGCTCGACTTCAAGCCGCGCAGCCGCGACGGCCTGGGGGCCGACTGGCCGATCACCTACGACGACCTCGCGCCCTGGTACGACAAGACCGAGAAGCTGATCGGCGTCAGCGGCGCAGCCCCGCCCCGCAACCTGACCAACACGCCCGACTCCCCGCCCGGGTGCCTGATGGAGACGGCTCCGCCGCGCGCGTTCGAGCTGTTCTACGAGCGGGCGTTCAAGGCGATGGATATCCCGGTCGTGCCGATGCACGGCGCGGTGGTCACCCAGAAGATGGAGGGCCGCAACACCTGCCTCTTCGCCACCGCCTGCGGCCGCGGCTGCTCGATCGGCGCGAACTTCCAGTCGACGACGGTGCTGATCCCGCCGGCGATGGCGACGAAGAACCTGACCATCGCCACCAACGCCCTGGTCTACCAGGTGGACCTGGACACGAGCGGCAAGGCCAAGGGCGTCAGCTACGTCGACCGGGTGACCGGCGAGCACCACTCGGTGACCGCCAAGGCCGTGGTGCTGGCGGCAGGGTCGGGCGAGACGGCGCGGATCCTGCTGAATTCGAAGAGCTCGAAGTTCCCGGACGGCCTGTGCAACACGCACGGCATGGTCGGCCGCTACCTGATGGATAGCGTCGGCCTGACCGTGAACGGCCAGTTCCCGGCGCTGGAAGGCCTGCCGCCCACCAACGACGACGGCCAGGGCACCCAGCACCTCTATGTGCCGTGGTGGGGCTACGACCAGCATGAGGCGCTGGGCTTCCCGCGCGGCTATCACATCGAGATTAACGGCGGCCGGCGGATGCCGTCCATGGGCCTGGCCGGCCTGTTGCCCGAGGACGAGCTGAGCGTCGGCGACGACCTGCGCGGCAAGCTGCGCCAGCGGTTCGGCAGCGTCATCGGCTTCGACGGCCGGGGCGAGATGATCCCGAACGACGACTGCTACTGCGAGCTGGATCCCACGACCAAGGACAAGTGGGGCATCCCGGTGCTGCGCTTCCACTGGAAGTGGGGCGAGCACGAGACCCGGCAGGCGGCCCACATGGTCAAGACCTTCACCGAGGTCATCGACCGCCTGGGCGGCAAGACCCTGGGGAAGGTGGAGACCGACGGACGCAAGGCCATCTCCAAGGGCGGCGAGATGATCCACGAGGTGGGCACGGTGCGCATGGGCGCGTCCGACGCCGACTCGGTGGTGAACCAGTACGGCCAGGCCTGGGCCGTGCCCAACCTGTTCGTGACCGACGGCGCGGTCCTGGTCTCGAGCCCCGACAAGAACCCCACGCTGTCGATCCTGGCCCTGGCCTGGCGCTCCAGCGACCACCTCGCAACCCTCGCCAAGCAGGGGGCCCTATGAGCGACGACGCTCCGCAACCTTACGTCCGCAAGATCGACCGGCGGACGGCCCTCACCTGGATCGGCGTGGTCGGCGCGGCCGCCGCCGTTGGCACGGGCGTGGTGGTCTATGGTCCGAAGGTCGGCGGCAAGGCCGAGGCCAAGGGCTACGGGACCGACCCGAAGCTGGCCAAGCCCGAGAAGGCGCCGTGGCCGCGCCTGCTGTCCGACGAGGAGCTGCAGGCCGCCGCGATCCTTTCCGACTTCATCCTGCCGGCCAGCGGCGCCGCGCCGGCGGCCAGCGCCATCGGCGTGCCAGACTTCGTCGACGAGTGGGTCAGCGCGCCCTACCCCGACCAAGTGAAGGACCGCCCGGTGATCCGCGACGGGCTGAAGGCCCTGAGCAAGAAGGTCGCCAAGGCCGACGCGGCCGCCCGCCAGGCGGCGATGACCGAACTGGCGCAAGGCGGCGGGGAATTCTTCCGCCGGTTCCGGGCGCTGACCATCGGCGCCTATTACACGACCGAGGAAGGCTTCAAGGACATCGGCTACATCGGCAACATCGCCCGTGAAGTCGACGAGGGCCCGTCGGAGGCGGTGAAGGCGGCGCTGGAAGTCCAACTCAAGAAACTCGGCCTGTAGGAGGGCTTGCGATGAAAGCGATCATGCTCGGCCTCGCGATCGGGGCCGTGGCCACCGCCGCGCTGGCGGCGGACAACGTCCTCACGCCGGCCGAGAAGAAGGCCGGGTGGACGTTGCTGTTCGACGGCAAGTCGACGGCGGGCTGGCGCGGGTTCAAGGCCCCCGCGCCCGACGCCGGCTGGACCGCCAAGGGCGAGCTCAGCCCCGATCCGAAGACCTCCAAGGACATCATGACCAAGGAGAGCTTCGGCGACTTCGACCTGTCGTTCGACTGGAAGATCAGCCCCAAGGGCAATTCCGGCGTCATGTTCCACGTCACCGAGGCGGGCGAGGAGACCTACTGGAGCGGGCCGGAGTACCAGGTGCTGGACAACGCCCGCGGCGAGCCGCCGCCCGAGCAGGCCGGCGGCCTCTTCGCGCTCTATGCGCCGCAGGGCGCCAAGCCGAAGCCGGTGGGCGAGTTCAACCACTCCCGGCTCGTGGTCGACCATGGCAAGGTCGAGCACTGGTTGAACGGCGTGAAGGTGGCCAGCTACGACATGAACTCGGCCGACTTCAAGGCGCGGGTGGCGGCCAGCAAGTTCGCGCAGTGGCCGATGTTCGGCGCGTCGCCCACGGGCCACATCGCGCTGCAAAACCACGGCGACGCGGTGGCCTTCAAGAACCTGAAGATCCGGCGGCTGCCCTGACGGCGGCTGTTAGAGCCTGTCGGGTTCAGATGGACTCATCTGAACCCAATAGCCAGGCTTGATCTCTCTGATTTGGAGCGCGTTTTGGGGGCGAACCGGCATCCGCCTTCGCCCAGCGCGCTCTAGGTCGCCCAGCCGCGCCCGATTTCCTTCAGCGGCACGCAGCCGCGGTAGTCGCCCGGCACGGGGTCGTAGCGCAGGGCAATCGTGGCGCCGGGTTCGGATGTGAAGTAGCCCACCGTGACCAGCTCCTTCAGCCCCCGGAAGAAGGCCTTGCCCCCGCTGTCGTAGCCCGCCAGCAGCGCCTGCTGCTGGGCCGGGGTCAAGGCGGCGAAGGCGGCGCCGTGCGCCGACTTCGCATCGCGGTCGATCTGATCGAGACCGGCCTTGATCGCCGTCGCGTCGTCCGCCGTGGAATAGGTCGCCAGGGCGCGGTCGACGAACTGGGGCACGCCCGCGGCGCGGGCGCCGGGCGTGTCGGTGGCCGGAATGATCGACTCGCAGACCGCGTCCAGCGTCCGCGCCTGGTCGGGCGTGACGGCCTTCGGCGTCCAGGTGAGTGTGGGCGTGGCCTGGGCCAGGGCGCTGGCCGGCAGGACCAGGGCGGTCCAGAGCGCGCCGAACGACAGCGCGGCTTGACGACGGTTCAGCATCCTAGAGCTCTCCCCGCTTCTTGGCCTCGACGGCGTGCGCCGCCGCCCGCGCCGTCAGCGCCATATAGGTCAGCGACGGGTTCACGCAGGAGGCCGAGGTCATGGCCGCCCCGTCGGTGACGTAGACGTTCTTGCACTCGTGCACCTGGTTGTGCGCATTCAGCACCGAGGTCTTGGGATCGCGGCCCATGCGCGCGGTGCCCATCTCGTGGATGCCGAGCCCTGGCGAATAGCCCTGGTCGCCGGCGATCACCTTCTTGAAGCCCGCCGCTTCCAGCATCTCGGCCGCGGCGGAGGCCATGTCCTTGCGCATCGCCTTCTCGTTCTCGCGGATGGAGACGTCGAAGGTGAGCGTCGGCAAGCCGTACTTGTCGGTCTTGGCCTTGTTCAGGGTCACGCGGTTGTCGGAATAGGGCAGGATCTCGCCGAAGCCGCCCAGACGGAACATCCACGGGCCCGGCTGGCTCAGCGCCGCCTTGCGGTCGGCCCCGACGCCTGCGACCGGGCGATCCCAGCCCTGGCGGCCCGCGCCGCCCTGGTAGCCGTAGCCGCGCAGGAAGTCCTTCCGCGCGCTGGCGGCGTCGCCCAGGTTGCGGAAGCGCGGCACATAGATGCCGTTCGGCCGCCGCCCCGAGTAGTACATGTCCTCATAGCCTGGGACCTCGGCCACGGCGCCGACGCCCAGGTGGTGGTCCATGACGTTGCGGCCCAGTTGGTCGCTGCCGTTGCCGAAGCCGTTGGGGAAGCGACTGCTCGTCGAGTTCAGCATGATCCAGGCGGTGCTCAGCGCCGAGGCGCAGAGGAAGATCACCTCGGCGTAGAATTCGGTCTGCTCCCCGGTCTGCTCGTCGGTGACGCGGACGCCGGTGGCCTTGTTCTTCTTCGGGTCGAAGATCAGTTCGGTGACGATCGAGTTCGGCCGGATCTTCAGGTTTCCGGTCCGCTCGGCCGACACCAGGGTCGCGGCGTTCGAGCTGAAGTAGGCGCCGAAGGGGCAGCCGCGGATGCAGAGGTTGCGGTTCTGGCACTTGCCACGCCCCAGCGCGATCTGCTCCTCGGTGGGCGCGGTCAGGTGGGCGGCGCGGCCGATGGTGATGCGGCGGTTGAGGCGCTGCTCGACGCTGGCCTTGAAGGCCTTCTCGACGCAATTCATCTCCATCGGCGGCTGGAATTGGCCGTCCGGAAGCTGCGCCAGGCCTTCGTTCTGGCCGCTTACGCCGATGTAGCGCTCGACATGGTCGTACCAGGGCGCGAGGTCCTCGTAGCGGATGGGCCAGTCCACCGCGATCCCCTCGCGGGCGTTGGCCTCGAAGTCGATCGGGCTGTGGCGATAGCTCTGCCGGCCCCAGGTGATCGAGCGGCCGCCCACGTGGTGGCTGCGGATCCAGTCGAACGACTTGGTCTCGGTGTAGGGGTTCTCGTCGTCGCGAATGAACAGATTTTCGGTGTATTCGGTGATCGTGTAGCCGGTGCGCTGCTGGACCTTGTAGCGGGAATCCAGCTCGGCCTTGGGCAACTTGCCGCGCGGGTATTTCGTCTCCCACGGATTGGTCTGGGCGGTGGTGTAGTCCTCGATGTGGCGCAGCATACGGCCGCGTTCCAGCACCAGGGTCTTCAGCCCCTTCTCGGTCAGCTCCTTGGCGGCCCAGCCGCCCGAGATGCCGCTGCCCACGACGATGGCGTCATAGGTGTTCTCGGCTTTCGCCCGGGTGTTGAGATTGGCCATATCCCGCCCCTTCCGCAGCCCGGCACGGCGCTCCGGCGGGCTATCATTCGTTGGCTTCTAGGTTCCATGAAATCGATTACACTGCAAGACGCCAACGATAGACACTGGGGAGGTTTTCGATGCGGCGC
This sequence comes from Phenylobacterium sp. FG114, assembly GCF_057809855.1. NCBI lineage: Bacteria > Pseudomonadati > Pseudomonadota > Alphaproteobacteria > Caulobacterales > Caulobacteraceae > Phenylobacterium > Phenylobacterium sp. FG114. The sequence continues at coordinate 66,105 of NZ_JBMDKU010000015.1, forward strand.
ATTTTGTGGGTTCTGATGGCCGCCATGGCGACGCTGGCGGCGCCGGCTCAGGCCTCTGCGCAGAAGGCCGGTCCCTGGAAGCCGATCTTCAACGGCAAGACGCTGGACGGCTGGACCGCCAAGATCGCGCGCCACCCGGTCGGCGAAAACTGGCGCGACACCTTCATCGCCAAGGACGGCGCGATCCAGGTCTCCTACGCCGGCTACGACAAGTTCGCCCTGCAGTTCGGCCACCTGTTCTACAAGACGCCGTTCAAGGCCTATCGCCTGCGCCTGCAGTACAAGGTGCTGGAGCCGCCGCTGCCCGACACCCCGGCCTGGGCGCGCGGCAACAGCGGGGTGATGTTCCACAGCCAGAGCGCCGAGAGCATGGGGCTGAACCAGCCCTTCCCGGTCTCGGTGGAGTTCCAGATCCTGGGCAAAGACGGGGACGGGCCGCGCCCGACCGGATCGGTCTGCACGCCCGGCGTCAGCATCACGCTGCTGGACGCGAAGGGCGAGGGCAAGCGCCAGGCCGAGCATTGCACGACCTCGACCGGCCCGACGATCCCCAACGGGACCTGGACGAAGCTGGAACTGGAGGTCCTGCCGAATGGACGGATCACCGAGAAGATCAATGGCGTGGTGGTCCACCGCTACGCCGACGTGGCGCTCGATCCGAACGACCCGATGGCGGCGGCCGACGCCAAGCGCCTGATCGCCGAGCGCGGCGGCGTGCTGCCGGTGACGGAGGGCTACATCGCCCTCCAGAGCGAGGGCCATCCGATCGCGTTCAAGGACATCGAGGTGCAGGAGCTGAAGTAGCCGGCGGCTTCAAGCTCCAGCTTCGACACCAAACCGCCCACCTCGGCGCGCTTCCTCCCCCGTTCGTCAGGGCGGGAGGCCGCGTACGCATGCCGAATGTCGTGTTCATCAGCCCCAAGGGCGGCGCGGGCAAGACCACCGCCGCCGTGACCCTGGCCGTAGCGCTGGCCGCGCGCGGTCAGCGCGTGGCGATGATCGACTCCGACCCGAACAAGCCCCTGGTGCGCTGGGCCAACCTGCCCAATCGCTGCGACGCGATCAGCATCCATCCCGCGCCCACCGTCCCCGATATCCGCGACGCCGCGCGCGAGGCCCAGCGGCGCGATCCCGACTGGGTCATCCTTGACACCGAAGGCACCGAGCGCGGCACGGCGGTGCTGGCCGCCCTGCGCTTCGACCTGGCGCTGACGCCCCTGGCCGGCTCGCACCTGGAACTGGCCGAGGCGATCAAGGCGGCCGAGATCATCCGGTCCTTCGCCGGCCGCGCCGGCCGGCAGATCCCGCACCGAGCAGTCCTCAACCGCGTGCCGACCGCCATCAAACCCCGGCTGCTGCGCAGCATCGTCTCCGAACTGCGCAACGCCGGCGTCCAGATCCTGCCGACGCCGCTGCTGGAGAAGGAGGCGTTCCGCGCCCTCTTCCAGCTCGGCGGCGGCTTCGATGTCCTGCAGCGCCATGCGGTGCACGGCGCCGCCCAGGCCCGCGAGAACGCCGAGGCCTACGTGGACGACATCCTCGACATCGTCAGCCCCGCCGCCGCGGGCCAGTCGACCGCCCTCGAGGCGCGCCCGAGCTGACGGGAGCCATCCAGATTCTTCCTCTCCCGGGGAGCGGGAAAGGACGGTCCGCGCCCTACAAGCCCAGCAGCCGGCGGTTGGCCGCGGCGTCGACGCCCGAGGCGGCGAAGTCGTCGAAGGCGTGGGGGGTGACGCGGATGATGTGGTCGCGGATGAAGGGCGCGCCTTCGCGGGCGCCGTCCTCGGGGTGCTTCAGCGCGCACTCCCACTCCAGCACCGCCCAGCCCGGATAATCGTAGGCCGCCAGCTTCGAGAAGATCGCGCCGAAATCCACCTGGCCGTCGCCCAGCGAACGGAAGCGGCCGGGGCGGTCGACCCAGCCCTGGTAGCCGCCATAGACGCCCGAGCGGCCGTTCGGCCGGAACTCGGCGTCCTTCACGTGGAAGGCGCGGATCCGCTCATGGTAGCGGTCGATGTAGTCCAGGTAGTCGAGCTGCTGCAGCACGAAGTGGCTGGGGTCGAACAGCAGGCAGGCGCGCGGGTGCCCGCCCACCTCGTCCAGGAACCGCTCGTAGGTCGCTCCGTCGTGCAGGTCCTCGCCCGGATGGATCTCGTAGCAGGCGTCGACGCCGCACTCGTCGAACACGTCGAGGATCGGCTTCCAGCGCCGGCCGAGCTCGGCGAAGGCTTCCTCGACCAGGCCCGCCGGCCGCTGCGGCCAGGGGTAGACGTAGGGCCAGGCCAGGGCGCCGGAGAACGTGGCGTGCGCCGTGAGGCCCAGGCGCTGGCTGGCCTTGGCCGCCGCCTTCACCTGGCGCACAGCCCACTCCTGCCGCGCCTGCGGCTTGCCGCGCAGTTCCGGCGGCGCGAAGCCGTCGAACAGTTCGTCGTAGGCCGGGTGCACGGCCACGAGCTGACCCTGCAGGTGGGTGGAGAGCTCGGTGATCTGCAGGCCGTGCTGGGCCAGGACACCCGCGATGTCGTCGCAATAGGCCTGGCTCTCGGCCGCACGCTCCAGGTCGAAGAAGGAGTCCGCGCCGCCCGTCGGCATCTGCACGCCGACATAGCCTAGGCCGGCGACCCATTCGGCCATGGTCTCGAGCTTGTTGAACGGCGCTTCGGTCCCGATGAACTGGGCGAGGAAGATGCCGGGGCCTTTGAGGGTCTTCACGTCAGGCTCCTTGCAAGTCGACCCAACCGTCGCCCGCGCGGCTGGCGGCCACGGCGGTTTCGACAAAGGCCATGCCGCGCACGCCGTCGGCGATGCCGGGGACCAGGCCCGTGTCGGCGCGGCCCTGGGCGATCGCATCGGCGAAGTCGCGGTAGAGGTTGGCGAAGGCCTCGACGAAGCCTTCGGGGTGTCCGGTGGGAATACGGGTGGCGGCCTGCGCCGCCGCGCCGAGGTAGCCCGAACCCGCATGCAGCGTCTGGCTGGGACCTTCCAGCCAGTCGATGGTCAGCTCGGTGTGGCGCTCGTGGCTCCAGGTGAGCCCGCCCTTCTCGCCATAGACCTGGATGTTGAGGTTGTTGCGGGCGCCGGCCGAGATCTGCGAGGCCACCAGCACGCCACGCGCGCCGCCGGCGAAGCGCAGCAGCAGGTTGGCGTCGTCGTCGAGCGCCCGGCCGGCCACGACGGTCGCCACATCGGCGCACAGTCGCTCGACCGGCGCGCCGCCGACGAACTCCGCCAGGTTGAAGGCGTGGGTGCCGATGTCGCCGATGCAGCCGCCAGCGCCCGAGCGCCTGGGGTCCGAGCGCCATTCAGCCTGCTTGCTGCCCTCGCGCTCGATGGCGCGCGACAGCCAGCCCTGGGAATACTGAACCACGATCTTGCGAACCGCGCCCAGGTCGCCGCGGCGCACGATGTCGCGCGCCTCGCGCACCATGGGATAGCCCGTATAGACGTGCGTGAGTCCATAGAGCCGGCCTGAGCCGGCCACCACCTTGGCCAGGGCCTTCGCCTCGGCTAGGTCCAGCGTCGCCGGCTTGTCGCTCATCACATGCAGCCCGGCCTTGAGCGCCGCCGAAGCCACGTCGAAATGCAGGTGGTTGGGGGTCACCACCGCCACCATCTGCGCGCCGTCGGGGCGGGCGGCCTCGGCGGTCATCATGGCGTGGTAGTCGTCGTAGGCCCGCTCCGCCGCCACGCCCCAGGCCTGCGCCTGCGCCGCGTTCTTGCCGGCGTCGCGGCTGAAGGCGCCCGCGACCAGCCGGATGCGGCCATCCAGTTCAGCCGCCATGCGGTGCACGGGCCCGATGAACGAGCCCGGGCCGCCGCCCACCATGGCCAACCGGATAGGCGCCGCCGTCGTCACGCCACGAGGCTCGCCAGGTAGTCGTGGCTGATCTTGGCCGCCTCGATGCGGGGCCGCGCGAACGGCGGCTCCTGCTCGACGTAGAAGCCGCGCACCCCGGCGGCGTAGGCGGCCGGCAGTAGGGTCTTCCAAGGCAGCTTGCCCGAACCAACCTCGGTCGGGTCCATCTTCAGTTCGAAGTTGGGCTGGGTGTCGGCCTTGATGTCCTTCACGTGCATCAGGCTGAAGCGGCCCTTGTGCTTGGCGAAGAAGGCGGCAGGGTCGACGCCGGCGGCGGCCACCCAACCCACGTCCAGTTCGAAGGTGATCAGCTTCGGATCGGTGCGCTGGATCATGATCTCCAGCCCCGTCGTGTCGCCCAGCGGCAGGAACTCGAAGTTGTGGTTGTGGTAGCCGACCTTGATCCCCGACTTCGCCAGGACGGCCGCTTTCTCGCTCAGGAAGTCGGCGTTCATCTTCCAGTCGTCGGCGGTGAGCTGGGTCAGCACCTCCCGCAGCCCTTTTCCCTGCAGCCGGTCGGGGATGTAGGGGCTGGGCATGACGGCGTTCTTCACGCCGATGGCGGTGAGGTTCTCGGCCAGCTTGCCGAGATCGCCGTCCAGTTGGCCGCGGCCCTGGACGTGGATGCTGGTGCAGGAGAGGCCCGCGGCGTCCAGCGACGCGCGCATCTGGGCGCCGGTCTTGCCGAACAGGCTGTGCAGTTCGACGCTCTTGTAGCCGATGCCGGCGATCGCCTTGAGCGTGCCGTCCAGGTCCTTCGCCGCCTCGGGCGCCAGGGTGTAGAGCTGGATGCCGACCTGCAGGCCGTGGCGCTTGAAGAACGGCTGGGCCGCCGCGCTGGCGCCGCCGGCGGTCATCGCGGCGATCCCGGCCGCGAGGAACGCGCGGCGGTCGAGGGCTTGCAGGCTGTTGCGCATGGCGCGTCTCCTCGGAAGTCTTGGGTCATGCCACCGCCACGCTCTCGGGCGCGCGGGTCGGTGGGCGGAAGGCCAGGGCCAGCAGCAGCACGGCGACCAGCGCCATGCCGGTGGGGACCAGGAACAGGCTCTGGTAGTCGACCGCGCCGGTGGCGGGGTCCCTCAGGCGGCCCATCAGCGACGGGAAGAGGAAGCTGGCCACCACATTTCCGATCCCCAGGATCAGCAGGTTGAACAGGCCCTGGGCGCTGGAGCGGACGTCCTTCGGGAAGGCGGCGTCGACGAAGATGTACACGGTCGCGAAGAAGAAGGCGTAGCAGATGCCGTGCAGGAGCTGGACGGCGATGATGGTCGGCACGCTGTCGGCAGCGAAGGCGAAGACCGCGAAGCGCGCCGCGTGTCCCAGCACGCCGATGATCATGGTGGCCTTCCAGCCCAGCCGGATCAGGACGCCGCCCAGGATGAACATGGTCACGATCTCGGCCAGTTGGCCCAGGCTCAGCACCACCATCGACAGGTTGCCGGCGATGCCCACGCGATCTGTGAGGAAGGCGTCGGCCATCACGAAGTAGCCGTTGTGGATCACGCTATCGATGAAGGTGACCAGGAACAGCACCGCCACGAACGGGACGCGCAGCAGCTTGATCGCCTCGCGCCAGGCCAGCGGGTCGGCGCCGGCGGCGTCCTTCTTCGGCGGCGTGTGCGGCAGCGTCAGGCTGTAGGCGGCGAGCGCGAACGAGACGATGGCGGCGACGATGAAGATCCAGCGGATCTGCTCGGGGCCGGAATGCGCGCCCAGCAGGAAAACGAACGGCCAGGAGACCAGCATCCACCCCACCGTGCCGCCCATGCGGACCGCGCCGAAGTCCTTGGCCGGATCGGCCAAGTTGGCGAAGGCGATGGAGTTGGAGACCGACAGCGTCGGCACATAGACCAGGCTGAAGCCGAGGTAGCAGGCGAAGAACGGCCAGAAGCTGGTGGTGAAGGCGCAGCCCAGCAGGGCCAGGCCGCCGATCAGGTGGCTGGCCGCCATGAACCGCTCGGCGGAGAAGCTGCGGTCGGCGAACTGGTTGGAGAAGAAGATGCCCGCCAGGGCGGCCACGCCCCACGAGCTGCCGACCAGCGATTGCTGCCACGGCGCAAAGCCGAGCATGCCCATGTACGGGAACAGCTTCGGCGCCCACGCGCCCCAGACGGCGAGCTGGAGCACCATCATCAGGAAAAGCCGCGCCTGCTGCGTCATACCCTGGCCCCTCCCGACAGGCCTGCGGCGGAGCATCTCTGGAGTCGGCGCCGTCCGCGATGTAATCGATTTCACGGATAGCAAAGGCGCCTGAGGCAGGCAACTGCCCAGCCGCCCCCTGCAATGGGGAGACGCGGCCTTGAATTGCCCGGTCGGCCTCGCCAGTGTCGGCCATGGCCACGATTCAGGACGTCGCCCGGAGCGCCGGGGTCTCCACCGCGACGGTGTCGCGCGTCTTGAGCGCGCCGGAACTGGTCGCCGAACCGACCCGCCGGAAGGTGATGGCCGCCGTCGCCGAGCTCGGCTACGCGCCGAACCAAGCGGCGAAGATGCTGCGGACGCTCAGGACCGAGAAGATCCTGGTGACGGTGCCGGACATCTCGAACCCGTTCTTCTCGCAGGTGATCCGCGGCGTCGAGCAGGCCGCCCAGGCGGCGGGGTATTCCGTGCTGCTGGGCGACACCCGCCATGAGGCCGAGCGCGAAGAGCGCTATGGCGAGATGCTGCGCCGCAAAGAGGCCGACGGCCTGATCTTCCTGGGCCATCGGCTGCCCGACTCGCTGGCCGAGATCGTGCAGGCGCAGGGCCCCCGGGCGCCCATCGTCAACGGTTGCGAGTACAGCCCCGAACTCCCAGTCTCGAGCGCGCACATCGACAACGAGCGCGCCGCGGCCGAGGCGATGGAGCACCTCTATGGCCTGGGCCACACCCGCATCGGGGTGATCACCGGCCCGCTGGCCAGCCCCATCAGCCGCGACCGCCTGGCCGGCGTGCATGCCGCCGCCGACGCACGGGGGCAGGACGCGGCGCTGCGCGTGGCGACCGGCGACTTCTCCATCGAAGCGGGCGTGCGCGAAACCCTGGCGCTCCTCGACGGCGAGCCGGGCCTGACCGCCCTGTTCTGTTTCAGCGACGAGATGGCGATGGGTGCGCTCGACGCCCTGCGCCAGCGAGGGCTGCGCTGCCCCGAGGATGTGTCGTTGGTGGGCTTCGACGACATCCGCTTCGCCAAGCACCTCAATCCGGCCCTGACCACCGTCGCCCAGCCGATGGACCTGCTGGGGCAGGAGGCGGTTCGGATCCTGCTGGAGATCTTCGCAGGCGGCGTCGGCGAGTTCCAGCAGGTCACCCTGCCCCACCGGCTGGTGGTGCGCGGCAGTACGGCCGCGGCGCGCTAGCCCGGCTGGGGCGAGAACCTTGCCACGAGGTCGTAGGCCTCGCCCGGGAAGGTGAGCCGCACATGGGTGATGCGCTCGTCGCCGCGCCAGGTCCGACGCTCCAGCACCAGGCAGGCGGCGGTCGGTGGGATGCCCAGGACGGTGGCCGAGGCCTTTTGCGGATGGGCGGCGCTGATCCGGTGCTCCGCCTCGGTCCAGGGCACATGGCTCAGGAGCCAGCCGCCCGGCGGCTGCTGCGCGAAGTCGACCTCGACGGCCTCGGGCACAGCGGCGAGGTTGATCAGGCGCTCCTCCAGCCCGAACGGCCGCCCGGCGGCCCGGTGCAGGCAGCGCAAGGCGAGCACCCGCGCAGGCCGATCGAGCCCCAGAGCCTCGGCCTCGTCGGTCGTCGCGATCCGCGCCGCCCGGCCCAGCAGTTCGTAGCCGTACGCCTCACCCCTCGCGGTCACCTCGGCGGCGATGTCGGGGATGTCCAGCACCACGGAATGGATGCGCGGGCGCGAGACGAACGAGCCGGCCTTGCGCCGCCGCACGATCAGGCCCTGTTCGGCGAGCGGGGCGAGGGCCTTGTTCACCGTCATCCTCGAACAGCCGTACTCCGCCATGAGTTCGTGCTCGGGCGGCACGCGATGACCCGGCGGCCAGGCGCCGGAGCGGATGCGTTCGGAGATCTCGGTCCGGATGCGCTTGTGGAGCGCGCCGTCGCTCATCGGGCCACCAGCCGGGACAGTACGGCGCGGTAGCGCGCGGCGATCCGGTCGCGAGCATGGTGGCGGCCGTCCTGCACGACGCGGCGCCCTCGGCGCCACACATGCTCAACCGGCCCGGCGGCGAAGATGCGGCTGTCCAGCCAGGCGTCGCCGGAACAGCCGACGTAGGCCTCATGATCGACGGGGAAGCTCACGATGTCGGCCGGCGAGCCCAGCGCCAGCCCCGCGGCCCGTGGCGCGCCCAGAGCCTGGCCCCCGCCGACGAGCGCCTTGCAATAGAGCGAGGCTCCGGTCGACGCGCCCTCACCGGAAGCCAGGACATTGCGCGCGCGCCGGGTCAGCCGCTGCCCGTACTCCAGCAGGCGCAGTTCCTCGGCCGGATCGATACGCACGTTGGAGTCCGAGCCGACGCCGAACGCGCCGCCCTCCCCCAGATAGCGGGCGGCCGGGAAGACGCCGTCGCCCAGGTTGGCCTCGGTGATCGGGCAGAGCCCGGCGACCGCGCCGCGGGTCGCCATGCGCCGCCGCTCCACGTCGGTGATGTGGGTGGCATGGACCAGGCACCAGCGGTCGTCGACGGGGAAGCGGTCCTGCAGCCACTCGACCGGGCGGGCGCCGCTCCAGGCCAGGCAATCGTCCACCTCCTTCACCTGCTCGGCGATGTGGATGTGGATCGGCTGGGCCAGGGCGCTGACGACCCGCAGCTCGTCCTCGGTGACGGCGCGCAGACTGTGCGGCGCGACGCCGACCACGGCGTCTGAGAGGCCGCGGACGGTCGCGCGGGTGGCGTCGTGCAGGCGCTGGTAGCCGTCGACGTCGTTGACGAACCGCCGCTGGCCCGCGGTGGGCGCCGCGCCGCCGAAGCCGGAGTGGGCATAAAAGACCGGGAGCAGGGTGAGGCCGATGCCCGTCTCGTCGGCCGCCGCCGCGATGCGGGCGGCCATCTCCGCCGGGTTCGCGTAGGGCGTCCCGTCCGGGCCGTGGTGCAGGTAGTGGAACTCGCCGACCCGGGTGAAGCCGGTCTCCAGCATCTCCAGGAAGGCCTGGGCGGCGATGGCCTCCACGTCGTCGGGCGTCAGGTCGCCTACGAAGCGGTACATCAGTTCGCGCCAGGTCCAGAAACTATCGCCCTCCGGGCCCCGCAGCTCAGTGAGGCCGGCCATGGCGCGCTGGAAGGCGTGGCTGTGCAGGTTGGGCAGGCCGGGCGCCGCGATGCCGCCGCGGTCGTCGCCGGGCTGCGGGTCGACGCCCGTGAACACGGAAGAGATCGCGCCATCGATCGTTTCGACGCGCACGCGGTCGGCCCAGCCATCGGTCGTCAGGGCGTGTTCGAACCAGAGCGCGGGGTCGGCCATGACCTTTCCTCAGCCGCGTCGCGCGGGCTCGCAAGCGGCACTTATGTCTATACAATAAAGAGCCCTCGCGCTAGGTTGCCGGCCGGGATTGAGCGGAGGACTCCGTGCGCTGCGATCGGGTCTGGCGGAACGCGCGCCTCGCCACGCTGGCGGCCGGCCTGCCGGGCCTGGGCGAGGTCGAGCGCGGCGTCGTGGCGGCGCGGGACGGCCGCATCGCCTGGGTCGGCGCCGAGGCCGACGCGCCGGCGTTCGAAGCCGCCGAAGCCATCGACTGCCAGGGCCGCTGGATCACGCCTGGCCTGGTCGATCCCCACACCCACCTGGTCCACGGCGGCGACCGCGCTCGCGAGTTCGAACTGCGGCTGGCCGGGGCCAGCTACGAGCAGATCGCCCGCGCCGGAGGCGGGATCGTCTCGACCATGGCCGCCACGCGCGCCGCGTCCGAGGACGACCTCGTCGCCCAGGCCCTGCCGCGCCTCGACGCCCTGATCGCTGAGGGCGTGACCACGGTCGAGGTGAAGTCCGGCTACGGCCTTTCGCTCGAGCATGAGCTGAAGTCCCTGCGCGCCGCGCGCCGGCTGGGCGAGGTCCGGCCGGTCACGGTGATCACGACCTTCCTGGGCGCTCACGCAGTGCCGCCGGAATTCAGGGACGATCCGGACGGCTATATCGACCTCGTCTGCCGCCAGATGATCCCGGCGGTGGCGGCCGAGCGCCTGGCTGATGCTGTCGACGCCTTCTGCGAGGGGATCGGCTTCACCGCCGAGCAGACCCGTCGCGTGTTCGAGGCGGCCAGGGCGCACGGCCTGCCGGTGAAGCTACACGCCGAACAGCTCTCGAACCTCAACGGCGCGGCGCTGGCGGCCGGGTTCGGCGCCCTGTCGGCCGACCATCTGGAACACCTCGACGAGGCCGGGATCGCCGCCATGGCGAAAGCGGGCACGGTCGCGACCCTGCTGCCCGGCGCCTACTACTTCGTACGCGAGACCAAGGCGCCGCCAATCGAGGCCCTGCGCGCCGCCGGCGTGCCGATGGCCCTGGCCACCGATTGCAATCCCGGCACCTCGCCGCTGACCTCGCTGCTGCTGACGATGAACATGGGCGCGACGCTGTTCCGCCTGACCGTCGACGAATGCCTGGCCGGCGTCACGCGCGAGGCCGCCCGCGCCCTGGGCCGCTTGGGCGAGGTCGGGACACTGGAGGCCGGCAAGGCCTGCGATCTCGCCATCTGGGACATCGAGCGTCCCGCTGAGCTCGTCTACCGGATGGGCTTCAACCCCCTGCACGCCCGCATCTGGAGAGGCCTGTGAACGACGTCCTGCTGGTCCCCGGCGACACCCCGCTCGCCGCCTGGCGCGAGGTCTATCGCGGCGCATCGGTGCGGCTGCACGCCGCCGCGGCCGGGCCGGTGGCCGAGAGCGCGGCGGCCATCGAGCGCATCCTGGCCAAGGGCGAGCCGGTCTATGGGATCAACACGGGCTTCGGGAAGCTGGCCAGCGTGCGCATCGACGACGCCGATCTGACCACGCTACAGCGCAACATCGTGCTCTCCCACGCGGCCGGAACGGGAGATCCGTCACCGGCGGCGATCGTGCGCCTGATGATGGCGCTGAAGCTGGCCAGCCTTGCGCAGGGGGCCTCGGGCGTGCGCCCGGCGACCGTGGCGCTGCTGGAGAAGATGCTCCTGGCCGGTTTGACCCCCGTCGTGCCGAGCCAAGGCTCGGTCGGCGCTTCGGGCGACCTCGCGCCCCTGTCGCACATGGCGGCCGCCATGATCGGCGTCGGCGAGATCGAGGTGGGCGGGGTGCGGCAGCCGGCCGACATGGCGCTGCGGGCGTCCGGCCTCGAACCGCTCACGTTGGGGCCGAAGGAAGGTCTCGCCCTGCTGAACGGCACCCAGTTCTCGACCGCCAACGCGCTCGCCGGGTTGTTCGAGGCCGAACGGCTGTTCCAGACGGCCCTGGTCACCGGCGCGCTGTCGACCGAGGCGGCCAAGGGGTCGGACACGCCCTTCGACCACCGCATCCACATGCTGCGACGCCAGCCGGGCCAGATCGAGGCCGGCGATGCGCTGCGCGCCCTGATGGCGGGCTCGGCGATCCGCGCCTCGCACCTGAAGGACGACGAGCGGGTGCAGGACCCCTACTGCCTGCGTTGCCAGCCGCAGGTGATGGGCGCGGCGCTGGACGTGCTGCGCCAGGCGGCCACCACCTTGAGCTTCGAGGCCAACGGGGTTTCGGACAATCCGCTGATCTTCGCCGACACCGACGAGGCGCTGTCGGGCGGCAACTTCCACGCCGAGCCGGTGGCCTTCGCCGCCGACATGATCGCGCTGACGATCTGCGAGATCGGCTCCCTGTCCGAGCGGCGGGTGGCGATGCTGGTGGACCCGGCGCTCAGCGGCCTGCCGGCCTTCCTGACGCCGAAGCCCGGCCTGAACTCGGGCTTCATGATTCCGCAGGTGACGGCGGCAGCGCTCGTCTCCGAGAACAAGCAGCGCGCCTATCCAGCCAGCGTCGACTCCATCCCGACCTCCGCCAACCAGGAGGATCACGTGTCGATGGCTGCGCATGGCGCCGCGCGCCTGTTGCCGATGGCCCGGAACGCGATGGCTGTCGCCGGGATCGAGCTGCTGGCCGCCGCCCAGGGCTGCGACCTCCACCGGCCGCTGACGTCGAGCCCGGCGCTCGAAGGCGTCCGCAAGCTGCTGCGTGATCAGGTCCCGCACCTGGACGACGATCGCCACTTCCACCCGGACATGGAGGCCGCGAACGCGCTGGTCCGCTCGGGGGCGGTCGTGAAGGCCGCCGCGCTGCCGTTGCCCGGTGTGGCATGAGCGACTGGCTGCAGGTCCATCGGGGCGACGCGCCCCTGATCGTCAGCTTCCCGCACACCGGGACCGATCTGCCGACCGGGATCGCTGCGCGGCTGATCTCGCCCTGGCTGGCGCGCAAGGATGCCGACTGGTGGATCGAGCAGCTCTACGACTTCGCGCCGTCGCTCGGCGCCACCACGGTCCGCACCGCCATGAGCCGCACGGTCATCGACGTGAACCGTGATCCGTCCGGCGCCTCGCTCTATCCGGGCCAGGCCACCACCGGCCTCTGCCCCACCACCACCTTCGACGGCGAGCCGCTCTATCGCACGGGTGAGCCGGACCAGGCCGAGATCGACCGCCGGCGCGCCGAGTATTTCGATCCGTACCATGCCGCGCTGCAGGCCGAACTGGACCGGTTGCGGGCCATCCACGGCAAGGTGGTGCTGTACGAGGCCCACTCGATCCGGTCAGCCATCCCGCGGCTGTTCGACGACCTCCTGCCGAACTTCAACATCGGCACCAATTCCGGCGCGAGCTGCGATCCCGCTTTGACGGCGGCGGTGGAGGCCGCCTGCGACGACAGCGAGTTCAGCCGCGTCACCAACGGCCGCTTCAAGGGCGGCTGGACGACGCGCCACTATGGCCAGCCCGCGAACGGCGTCCACGCCATCCAGATGGAGCTGGCCTGCCGCGGCTACATGGACGAGCCGCCCGGTCTGCTGACCTCGCTGATCTGGCCCACGCCTTACGTCGAGGCCCGCGCCGCGCCGATGCGCGCCGCCCTGACCCGAGTTCTCACCGCCTGCCTGGATTTCGCCAAGTCATGACCCGCCTCGACAAGACCCGCGTGATCAAGCCCGCCACGGGGACCGCCCTCACGGCCAAGAGCTGGCTGACCGAGGCGCCGCTGCGGATGCTGATGAACAACCTCCACCCCGACGTGGCCGAGCGGCCCGAGGAGCTGGTGGTCTATGGCGGCATCGGCCGCGCCGCCCGCGACTGGGAGAGCTTCGACAAGATCGTCGAGACCCTGCGCCGGCTGGGGGACGACGAAACCCTGCTGGTGCAGTCGGGCAAGCCGGTGGGCGTGTTCCGCACCCATGCGGATGCGCCGCGCGTGCTGATCGCCAACTCCAACCTCGTGCCGCGCTGGGCCACCTGGGACCACTTCAACCAGCTAGATCGCGCGGGCCTGGCCATGTACGGCCAGATGACCGCCGGATCGTGGATCTACATCGGCGCCCAAGGGATCGTGCAGGGCACCTATGAGACCTTCGTCGAGATGGGCCGCCAGCACTACGGCGGCGACCTCTCGGGCCGCTGGCTGCTGACCGCCGGCCTGGGCGGCATGGGCGGGGCCCAGCCGCTGGCGGCGGTGATGGCCGGCGCCTCGTGCCTCGCCATCGAGTGCCAGCAGTCCAGCATCGATATGCGGCTGCGCACCGGCTACGTGGATCGTCAGGCCAAGGACGTCGACGAGGCGCTGGCGCTGATCGGGCAGTCGTGCCGCGACAACACGCCGATGTCGGTCGCGCTGCTGGGCAACGCCGCCGAGGTGCTGCCCGAGTTGTTCGCCCGCGGCGTGCGGCCCGACCTGCTCACCGACCAGACCTCGGCGCACGACCCGGTCAACGGCTACCTGCCAAAAGGCTGGAGCCTGGAACGCTGGGCCGCCATGCGGGCGCAGGACCCCAAGCAGGTGGAGGAGTCCGCCAAGGCATCCATGGCCGAGCACGTGCAGGCCATGCTGGACTTCCAGGCCGCCGGTGTGCCCACCGTCGACTACGGCAACAACATCCGCCAGATGGCCAAGGAGGCGGGCGTCGCCAACGCCTTCGACTTCCCGGGCTTCGTGCCGGCCTACATCCGCCCGCTGTTCTGCCGCGGCATCGGCCCGTTCCGCTGGGCGGCGTTGTCGGGCGATCCCGAAGACATCGCCAGGACCGACGCCAAGGTCAAAGAGCTGATCCCCGACAACCCGCACCTGCACAACTGGCTCGACATGGCCGGCAAGAAGATCAGGTTCCAGGGCCTGCCCGCGCGGATCTGCTGGGTGGGTCTGGGCGACCGCCACCGGCTGGGCCTGGCCTTCAACGAGATGGTGGCGAAGGGTGAGCTGAAGGCCCCCGTTGTCATCGGCCGCGACCACCTGGACTCGGGTTCCGTCGCCTCCCCCAACCGCGAGACCGAGGCGATGCGCGACGGGACCGACGCGGTGTCGGACTGGCCGCTGCTGAACGCCCTGCTCAACACCGCCTCGGGCGCCACCTGGGTGTCGCTGCACCATGGCGGCGGGGTCGGCATGGGCTTCTCGCAGCATGCCGGCATGGTCATCGTCTGCGACGGCAGCGAGGCGGCGGCGAAGCGGATCGCGCGAGTGCTTTGGAACGACCCCGCGACCGGCGTCATGCGCCACGCGGACGCCGGCTATGAGATCGCGCTGAACGTCGCGCGCGAGAAGAAGCTCGACCTGCCGGGCATCCTGGGCTGATGCAGGTCCTGCGCGCCGCGGATCGGATCGCCACGCCGTGGAAGAACGGGGGCGGCGTCACGCGCGAGGTGGCGGCCTCGCCCCCGGGCTCGGGCTTCGACGACTTCCACTGGCGCGTCAGCATGGCCGAGGTGCGGGGCGATGGGCCATTCTCGGTCTTCGCCGGCGTGGACCGCATCCTGGCGGTGCTGGAGGGCCGGCTCGCGCTCTCGGTCGAAGGCCAAGGCGTCTTCGATGTCGCGCCTGGCTCGGCGCCGGCCGTGTTCGCAGGGGACGCGTCGACCACCGGCAGAGTGGTGGAAGGACCGGTGCTGGACCTCAGCATCATGACCCGTCGGGGCAAGGCGTCGGCGCGGCTTCAACGGCTGAGCGTCGCGGGACCGCAGCCGCTGCCGGCGTCACCGGGATCTCGTTTGCTGGTCGCCGGCGGACCGATGCGCGCCGATGGCCACGGCCTCGATCGCTACGACGCCATGGTGTTCGACGCCGCGTCGCCCGCGCTCGTCCTCTACGCGGACCCGCCGACGACGGCGTACCTCGTGACCTTCGCCGGCTAGGGCCAGCCCACCAGCAGCCGCACCGAGCCCTCGTATTCGGGCAGGGTCCGCCAGTGGCCGTAGCGTTCATCCCAGCGGCCGGACTCGAGGTCCGCGGAGAGGTGGGCGACGAAGCGAGGTTCGACCTCGGCGTCCACGAAGCCCCACGACGACTGGGCGCCGCGCACGGCCGGTTCCAGCAGGCGCTCGGGCCGGGCGTAGAAGGCCTCGGTGAAGCCGTCGGTGCAGTCGATGGGGATCGGCACGATGCGCATCTCGACCCGCGATCCCAGGGCGGCAAGGCTGACCTCGACATCGGGATAGCGCTTCTGCTCGGCGGCGATCAGTTCGGGCGCGTAGTCGTTGAGCCACCAGTTGGCGAGCGCCGGCCCGTCGAAGGCCGAGACCACCACTGGTCCGCGCGCGACGCGGCGCATCTCAGCCAATCCCTTCGCCCGGTCGGCCCGCTGGTGGATCGTGGCGACGGCCATGGCGGCGTCGACCGACCCGTCGTCCAACGGCAGCGCCTCCGCGTAACCCTGGATGGCGATGGCCGCGCCGTGCGGCCGCTGGGCCCGCATCACCGCCGAGGGTTCGACGGCCAGGACCTGCCGCCCGGTGGGCTCGTACGAGCCGGCGCCCGCGCCGACATTGACCACGGTCCGGGCGTCGCCGAGCGCAGCCTCAATGGCCGCCCCGATGCGCGGGTCGGGTCGTCGCTGGCTCGCGTACCCCTGCCCCGTCGCGTCATAGTCCACGTCGCCGCCCAGCCTCATCGGATCGTCCCTCTCACAGTCTTCCGGATCGACGGATCAACTACGCAGGGCCCATGGCGTGGAAAATCGAGTTCGGATCGTGCTATCTGTGAGTGATATTCACAGAGAGACCTGCACCTGCGCCCGCGCCTACCTCCACTCTCGACGCTCCGCGCCTTCGAGGCCGTGGCCCGCCTGGGCTCGGTGAGCCGCGCGGCGGACGAGCTGGGCCGGACGCACGGCGCGGTCAGCAAGCAGCTTCGGGCCCTGCACGAGGACGCCGGCCTGCCGCTGTTCGAGAAGGTGGGCACGGGCCTGCGCGCCAACGCCGACGGCCGCCGGCTGGCGGCCGCGGTGGCCGAGGCGCTGGACACTCTATCGAAGCGCTACGACGAGGTTGTGCGCCAGGCGCGCTCGCCCGCCGTGCACGTGGCCTGCAGCGCCACCTTCGCCATGGGCTGGCTGGTGCCGCATCTCCCCGAGTTCTCCGCCGCCCACCCGGACGTGCGCATCCGCCTGTCGATGACCTCGGCCCGCGAGATGCGCGAGGAGCGGGACGCCGACCTCACGGTGCTTTGGGACCGCAGCGCCTACTCCGCCGAAGACCAGGCCCGGGCGATCCGCCTGGCCGACAGCCGCTTCGGCCTGGTGGCCGCGCCAGGCTATCCGGCGAGGTTGACGCGAGGCCGGATCGTCGCGCCGTGCCGCATCCTGCACGACCATACGTCGAGCGCCTGGGATCGCTGGGCGGCGCTGGCGAAGGTCGAGATCGCGACCACCACGACCTTGTCCTTCCCACACACCCACCTGTGCCTGGGCGCGGCGGTGGCGAGGATGGGGATCGCCGTCGTCGAGCAGCGGCTGGCGGCGGCGGACCTTACCGCTGGCCGCCTGGTCCAGGTGGGCGGCCTCGTCGCTTTCGAGGACGGGTTCGCGGCCATCCCCAATCGCACGAAGCCAATGTCGCCCCAGGCGCAGCTGTTCGTCGACTGGCTGGGCGAGGCGCTGCGACGCGGCTGACGGCTTAGCGCGTGCCCTTGGCGGCGAAGGCCTCGATGGCGTCGACGTTGGTCTTGTCGACGAAATAGGGCCCGGTCATCACCGCCTGGCCGCCGCCCATGATGTTGCCGTTGGCGCGGTTCAGCCACAGCGAGTCCACGGCGAGATAGCCCTGCAGGTACGGCTGCTGGTCGATGGCCCACTGCAGGGCGCCCGAGCGGATCGCCGCCGGGACCTGCGGTGTGGTGTCGAAGGTGGCGACCTTGGCGCGGCTGCCCGCGTCCTTCACCGCCTCGATGGCGGTCAGGCCGAAGGGCGCGCCGAGCGTCACCACGAGATCGACCGACGGGTCCTGCCGGAGCTTGGCGGCGATGGTCGAGCGCACCGAGGGCATGTCGGACCCCAGCACATAGACCTTCTCGGTCCGACCCGGCGCGAAGCCGCGGGCCAGGCCGTCGCAGCGCGCCTCCTGGGCTACCTGTCCCTGCTCATGCGAAACGCAGAGCACGTGCCGGGCCCCGTCGGCCTTCGCGCGCCTACCCGCCCCCTCGCCGGCCAGGCCATCGTCGGCGCCGAAGTAGCCGAGAGCGCCCACGGCCTGCCAGCGGTCCATGCCCGAGTTCAGCACCACCACCGGAATGCCCGCCGCCCGCGCCGCCTTGATCACGGGGGTCAGGGCCTCGGGCTTGGCCAGGGTGACGGCGATGGCGTCGACCTTGCTGTCGATGGCGTTCTGCACGAGCGTCGCCTGGGCGCCGCCGTCGGGGTCGCCGGCGTAGCGCAGGGTCACCTTGTCCTTGGCCGCCGCCGTCTCGGCGCCGCGGCGCACGATGTCCCAGAAGGTGTCGCCCGGCGCGGCGTGGGTGATGAAGGCGACCGTCATCTCGGGCGCCTCGACCGTCGCGGCCCGCTCGGCGCCGGCCTTGCCGCCCTTCGAGCTGCAGGCCGTCAGGGCGAGCATCGCCGCCGCCAGGACCATGGCCTTCCGCATCATGAGCGCGCCTCCCCGGTATTGCGCGAGAGTTCGTGGGCCAGCTGGTCCAGCTCGGCGCCGCCCGCCATGCGATGGGTCAGCTCCTCCAGCCCGATCTCGGCGCGCTCGAAGCAGCCCTGGCTGCGGCCACGCTGGAGCAGCAGGAAGCGGTCGCCGACCGAATAGGCGTGGTGCGGATTGTGCGTGATCAGAATCACCGCCACGCCGCGCTTGCGGGCCTCGACCACGTGACGGAGCACGGCGCCCGCCTGCTTGACGCCCAGCGCCGCGGTCGGCTCGTCCAGCACCAGGACCCGAGCGCCGAAGTGGATCGCGCGGGCGATCGCCACGCACTGCCGCTGGCCGCCGGACAGGGCGCCGATCGGGCGGTCCACGTCATCCAGGTCGACGCCCATGGCCGCGAGCTGGCCGGAGCAGACCTCGCGCATCCGGCCGATGTCCATGCGCCGGAACGGGCCCCGCCCCTTCAGCAGTTCGCGACCCAGGAAGAAGTTGGCCCAGGTGGGCATCAGGGGGGCCGTCGCCAGGTCCTGATAGACGGTGGCGATCCCCCGTTCGATAGCGTCGCGCGGCGAGGCGAAGCGCACGGGTTCACCAGCCACCTCCATGGCGCCTTCGTCCGCCTGGTGCAGGCCGGCGATGATCTTGATCAGCGTCGACTTGCCGGCGCCGTTGTCGCCCAGCACGCAGGCCACCTCGCCCGGCGCCACCTGCAGATCCACGCCCCCGAGCGCCGACACCGCGCCATACGACTTGCCGACCCCCGCCAGCCGCAGCATCGGCGCGCTCATGATCGGGCCGCCTGCCAGCGGCGGACGCCGGCGTTCAGCAGGATCACGCCCAGCAGCAGGGCGCCCACGAAGAACTTGAACCAGTCGGGGTTCCAGCCGGCGTAGATGATGCCCTGCGTGGTCATGCCGAAGATCAAAGCGCCCAGCGCCGCGCCGACCGCCGAGCCCTGGCCGCCGGTGAGCAGGCAGCCGCCGACCACGGCGGCGATGATGTAGTAGAACTCCTTGCCCACGCCCTCGCCCGACTGGACCGTGTCGAAGGCGAAGAGCTGGTGCATGCCGACGAACCAGGCGGCCAAGCCCACCACCATGAAGAGGGCGATCTTCACCCGGCGCACCGGCACACCGACGGCGCGCGCGCTGGCCGGCGCGCCACCCACCGCATAGATCCAGTTGCCGAACGGCGCCCGGCGCAGGGCCCAGGTCGCCAACAGGACGAAGACCAGCCACCAGAGCACTGTGATCCGCACCCCCACGTCGCCGATGGGGATCGTCGAGGCGAAGACAGCGCGGGCCTGGGCGAAGCCGTCCATGTCGGCGACGCTGTGGGTGGCGACCGCGCCCGTGACCAGCCGCGTGCCGGCCAGGTTCAGCCCGCCCAGCATGAAGAAGCTGCCGAGGGTGACGAGGAAGCTGGGGATCCCGGTACGGCAGACTAGCCAGCCGTTGATCGCGCCGACGCCCAGCGCCATCGCCAGAGACAGGCCGACGCCGACCCAGACGTTGGCGGTGAGTTCATAGGCGGTCATCGAGGCCATGAGCGCGGCGCTCACCACCGCCACCCCGGCCGACAGGTCGAACTCGCCGCCGATCATCAGCAACGCGACCGCCAGGGCGGGAATGCCGTAGATCGAGCTGACGTAGAGCACCGTCGAGACCGCCGACAGGTCGCGGAACGGCGGCGCCACGGCGAAGAAGAAGGCATAGACCAGGACCGCGCCGGCCAGCGCGCCAATCTCCGGCGTCGCGAGGCGGAAGCGCGGCCGGAGCGCGGTCTCCGGTCTGGCGAGCGAACTCATGGTCGGCCTGACTCCCCCTGGCCGGGCGAACTGGCGTCGCCTTGGCATGGTCACGATATTCCATTGTCACATCATCTGGAAGAAATCTTCCAGACTGCAGATCAGGCCTTCTTCGCAATCCAGTCGTGGGCGGGATCGTTGCGGAAGATCCACTGCCGCTTCGGGCCGGCCATCACGTTCAGATAGTAGAGGTCGTAGCCGTGCGGCGCGCCGACGGGATGGTAGCCGCGCGGCACCATCACCACGTCGCCGTCCTCGACCGAGATCGTTTCGTCCAGGCTGCGATCGTCGGTGTAGACGCGCTGGATCGCGAAGCCCTGCGGCGGGGCCAGGCGGTGGTAGTAGGTCTCCTCGAGCTGGGTTTCCTCCGCGGCGGTCGCGGTGTCGTGCTTGTGGGGCGGATAGCTCGACCAGTGGCCGCCCGGCGTGATCACCTCCACCACCAGCAGGCTTTCGGCGGCTTCCGTCTCGGGCAGGATGTTGCGGACGTAGCGCGTGTTGGTCCCCTCGCCGCGCACCTCGCGGCTCATCCGCGCGGGATCGATCAGGCGCGGGGCGCCGGCCCCAGTTCCGGGGGCCGAGCAGACCGCCAGCTCCACCCGCCCCCTCGCGGTGACCGACCAGGGCGCGCCGGCGGGGACGTAGACCGCGGCCGGGGGACGGTCCTCGAACACGCTGGTGCGACCGCCGACCTCGTCGTAGCGCGCGTCACCGGCCCGGATGTCGGCGATCCCGGCCAGCACCACGAGGCACACCTCGCGGTCGGGCCGGCCGCCATCGGCGGTCTGGCCATCCGTCAGCTCGTGGACTGCGAAGCCGACGTGGTCCCAACCCGCACTCTGCGGCGTGACCGACAGAACCTGGCCCGAGGCGTCGGGGGCGTGGGGACGGACGCGCAGGTCAGGCATAGGCAGCCTCCGTGAGGCCCGCCGCAGCGGCCTCGCGCTTCAGCGTGCGCAGGCCCAGCTCGCCATACTTTCGCGGGTTGGCGATCGCGGGATCCTGCTCGGCCTCGACGACGATCCAGCCGGAATAACCTATGTCGGCCAGCGCCCGCATGACCTGGGCGTAGTCCAGGCCCCCGTCGCCGGGCACCGTGAACATCCCGGCCAGCACACCGTCGAGGAAGCTCTGCCCCTTGGCCTGGACCCCGGCGAAGACCTCCGCGCGGATGTCCTTGCAGTGGACGTGGTTCACGCGCCGCGGATGGGCGCGGATGGCCGCCACGGGATCGACGCCGCCGAGCGCCGCGTGGCCGGTATCGAGCGTCAGCCCCACGACCTCGCCGGTGGACTTGATGAAGGCGCCGAGATCCTCGGGCCGCTCCACGACCGTGCCCAGGTGGTGGTGGTAGGCGAAGCGCAGGCCGTGACCCGCGATGTGATCCGCGAACTTGGTCAGCCGGTCGCCGAACAGTTTCCAGCCCGCCTCGTCCAGCCGTGGCCTCCCGCTCAGGGGAACCGTCCTCCGGCCGTGGATGGCGTTGCTGGTCTCGGCGTGGACGAACACGGTCGAGCCCATCGCCTTCAGCAGGTCCAGGTGCTCGCGCGCCGCGGCGATCTCGGCGTCGACGCCGTGGGTCAGGAGATTGCCGCTGAACCAGCCGCCGACGAGGTCGAGGCCGTAACCACCCAGCAGCGGCTTCAGCGTCGCGGGGTCCTTCGGGAACTTGCCGCCCAGCTCCACGCCCGCGAAGCCGATGTCGCGCGCGTCGGCCAGGATCGTCTCCAGCGGGGTGTCGCCGCCCAGCTCGGGCATGTCGTCGTTGACCCAGGCGATCGGGCTGACGCCGAAGCGGATGGTCATGCTCAGTCTCCGGTACGCTGGTCTTTGATGGCGGCTTCGTAGGCGACGCGGGCGGCGCGCACCTCCGCCCGCTCGGACACCTCGGGCACCGCCACGTCCCACCAGGCGCCGCCGGCCTCGGTGGAGGTCATGGGGTCGGTGTCGATGACGATGACATAGGTGCGGTCCGAGGCGCGGGCGCGTTCGAGGGCCGCGGAAAGCTCGCCGACGCCGGCCACCTTCTCGGACCGCGCGCCCAGGCTGGCGGCGTGGGCGGCGAAGTCGATCTCGGGCAGCGTCTCGTGGCGGGCGTCGGCCAACAGGTTGTTGAAGGGCGCCCCACCGGTGCTCTGCTGCAGCCGGTTGATGCAGCCGAAGCCGCGGTTGTCGAGGACGGTGATGGTCAGCTTTCGGCCCAGCATGACCGAGGTGGCGATCTCGGAGTTCAGCATCAGATAGCTGCCGTCGCCCAGCATCACGTGCACGTCGCGATCCGGCGCCGCCAGCTTCACGCCCAGCCCGCCCGCGATCTCATAGCCCATGCAGGAATAGCCGTACTCCACGTGGTAGCCGCCCGGCCGGCGGGTGCGCCACAGCTTGTGCAGCTCGCCCGGCAGCCCGCCCGCGGCGCAGACGACCACGGCATCCGGGCCGGCGGCGCGCTGAACGGCGCCGATCACCTGGGCGTCGGACGGCAGGACGTTGCCCGCGGGCGGCGCCATCGCGGCGTCCGCGGCCGCGGTCCAGGCCACCACCGCCTCGCGGCCCCGCCGGCTCCACGCCTCCTGCGCGCGCCAGCCGGCCAGGCGCTGCTCCAGCGACTCCAGCACGATGTCGGCATCGCCCACGACCGTGGAGGCGCCATGCTTATGCGCGTCGAATGCGCCGACGTTCACCTGGACCAGCCGGCGGCCCGGCGCGGCGAACAGGGCGCGCGAACCCGTCGTGAAGTCCTGCAGCCGCGTGCCCACACCGATCACCAGGTCCGCCTCCGCCGCCGCGCCATTGGCGGCGCTGGAGCCGGTGACCCCGATGGAGCCCAGGTTCATCGGATGGTCCCAGGCGAGCGCGCCCTTGCCGCCCTGGGTCTCAGCCACCGGCACGCCCAGCGCCTGGGCCAATCCCCCGAGGCGCGCCTCGGCGCCGGCGTAGAGCACGCCGCCGCCGGCGACGATCAGCGGCCGCGACGACGCCCGGAGCGCCGCGACGAGATCGTCCAGCTCGCGGGCGTCCGGCGCGGGCCGGCGGATGCGCCAGACGCGCCGGTCGAAGAAAGCCTCCGGATAGTCGAACGCCTCGGCCTGGACATCCTGGCAGAAGGCGAGCGTCGCCGGGCCGCAGTCGGCGGGATCGGTCATCACCGCCATGGCGCGTGGCAGCGCGGCCAGGATCTGCTCGGGCCGAACGATCCGGTCGAAGTAACGCGACACCGGCCGGAAGCAATCGTTCGCGCTGGCCGTCCCATCCCGGAAGTCCTCGACCTGCTGCAGCACGGGATCCGGCCGGCGGCTGGCATAGACGTCGCCGGGCAGGAACAGCACCGGCAGCCGGTTCACATGCGCCACGGCGGCGGCCGTCACCATGTTGGTGGCCCCAGGTCCGATGGAGGTGGTGCAGACCATGGCGCGGCGGCGGCGAATCTGCTTGGCGTAGGCGATGGCCGCGTGCGCCATGCCCTGTTCGTTGTGGGCGCGGTATGTCGGCAGGTCGTCGCGGGCGCCCGCCAGCGCCTCGCCGAGCCCGGCGACATTCCCATGGCCGAAGATCGCCCAGACGCCGGCGAAGTACGGGACTTCGGCGCCGTCGACCTCGACGAACTGGCGCGACAGCCAGCGGACCGTCGCCTGGGCGGCCGTGAGGCGGACCGTGCTCATGCGGCCCGCCCCACGCCCGCCCGCGCGCGACGCCAGGCCTCGACCAGATAGCTCAGCGTCGCGGCGAGTTGATCCACTGCCGTGGCGTCGTCGATCTCGCCCGACAACCAGGCGCGGGCCGGCTCGTGGAAGATGGTGCGGCCGACCGCGAAGCCCTTCACGACGGGCGCATCCGCCGTCGCCTCGAAGGCCGCCAGCAGGGTCTCGGTCGGCTGCGACAGGCCCAGCAGCACCACGCCGCGGCAGAACGGGTCGCGCTCGGCGATCACGGCTTCGATGCTGCGCCACGCGGCCGGGTCGTCCATCGGCTCCAGCTTCCACCAGTCCGGCCTCACGCCCAGATCGTAGAACCGCGTGACCGCGCGCGCGATGGTCTGCGCATCGGCAGGAGCATCCGGCGGGGCGATGATCTCCAGCAGCAGCTCGTGGCGGGTCTTGCGGCAGGCGTCGAACAGCCGGACCACCTGGCGCTCCTGGCGCTCGCGCAGCTCGGCGTCGTCGTCGGGATGGTAGAAGACCAGCGCCTTCACGACGTGGTTCAGCGGCCAGGACGCCAGCTCGGCCGCCACGTCCGGCGAGGCCTCGAACTCGACGGGGCGGGAGCGCGGGATCTCGATGCAGCGGCCGATCCAGTACGGATGGTCGGCGGCGGCGGCGAGGGCCTCGAAACCGAAGCGGCCGTCCAGCAGGATCCCGAAGCGTCTGTCGCCCTGGGCTACCTGATGCAGGGCCTCCAGCGCCAGGCGCTTGAACGCCGGGATGCGCGCCGCGTCGGCGCCGACCTCGGCGGCCAGTTCCTCGAACTGAACCCGATGGTCGACAGCCAGAACGGCCAGCTCGGGATAAACGCCGGTCCGGATCGTGGCCCAGTGGATGTGTTCCAGCTCGGCGTCCTCACGCAGGCGGAACGGGCGGTTCCGGTCGGCGAGGAAGGCCTCCATCTCCACCCAGGTGGGCATGGCCGGCGCGCAGCCGTGGCGCGATACGACGAGCGCGCCCGCCGCATTGGCGATCTCGCAACAGCGTTCCAACGGCAGGTCGCGCAGCCAGCCGCGCAGGAAGCCGCTCATGAAGGCGTCGCCGGCGCCCAGCACGTTGAACACCTCGACCTCGAAGCCCGGCCCCACGACGCCGGCGTCCAGGCTGTCCGGGATGGCGCCCGGAAAGGCCGAACACCCTTTGGGCCCGCGCTTGCAGACCAGCAGCGCGCCGGTGCGTTCGCGGACGGCCCTCAGCGCCGCGATCGTGTCGGTCGAGCCGCCCAGGATATGCATCTCCTCCTCGGTGCCCACGACCAGGTCGCAGACGGGCAGCACCTGCTGGAGGATCTGTGTGACGGCTGCATGCGCCACGAAGCGGTCTTCGCCCATGTCCTTGGCCGCCAGGCCCCATAGGACCGGCCGGTAGTCGACGTCGAAGACGACCTTGCCGCCCGACGCCTTGGCCAGGTTGGCGGCCGTCATCGACGCCTGGAAGACGCCGGGCTGCGACAGGTGAGTGCCGTTGATCAGTACGGCGCGGGCGGCGCGGACCTGGGCCTCGTCGACGTCGTCCGCACAGATCGCCATGTCGGCGCAATTCTCGCGGTAGAAGATCAGCGGGAAGGTCTCGCGGTCGCGGATCCCCAGCACCACCAGCGCCGTCAGCCGGTCCGGATCGGATATGACGCCGCTCACGTCCACACCCTCGCGGACCAGCTGCTCGCGGATGAAACGACCCATGTGGTCGGCGCCGACCCGCGTCAGAAGCGCCGTCTTCAAGCCGAGCCGGGCCCCGCCGATCGCGGTGTTGGTGGGACTTCCGCCGACGTATTTGGCGAACGAGCCCATGTCTTCAAGCCGTCCGCCGACCTGCTCGCCGTAGAGGTCGACGCTGGACCGGCCGATGGCGAGCAGGTCGATCGCCTTGTCCTCAGCCATGCGGCCCCGAGCCCTCCTTCGACGCCCACCGGGACGTCGTTTGGAATACGTATTCCACGACCACCATAATTGCAATGTTCATTTCACAAATGGAACGATGGTCTCAAGCGTTGCGACGCTTGGCGCGGCGGTCCTCCTTGCGCGAGATCTCGAACGCGAAGCCGATCACCAGCGCCTGGGCCAGGCACATGGACGCCGATAGCGAGCGGAAGGCGCGGATTTCGGACTCCCGCACCTGAAGGGTCAGGGTCGCCGGCTTGGCGATCGGGCTCACCAGGCTGTCGCTGATCGCCAGGACCGACGCGCCGCAGGCGGCGGCGGCTTCGACCGCCTGCACCGTTTCGTCGGCATAGGGCTGGTAGCTCACCGCGATCAGCAGGTCCTTGGGTGTCAGCGCCTGCACCTGTCGGCGGGCGAGGCCCGCGACGCCGTCGACGAAGATCGTCCGCTTGCCGGTCTGCTGCAGCGAATAGGCGAGATAGGACGAGATCGGGAACGCGCGACGAAACCCGATGACATAGACCGTATCCGCCGCCTCCAGCAGCCGCACCGCCGCAGCGAGATCCGCGTCGCTCACCGTCTGAGACAGGCTCTGCAGCGCCAGGGTGTTGCCCTCGACGAACTCCGACAGCAGGTGGCCGCCGCCGGAGGCGCCGCGGCCGTGGACCGCGCGGTTGAAGCTGCGCACCCGTTCGCCGTAGCCCAGCGCGGCGTTGCCCGAGAGCAGGCCGTCGCGGAACAACCGCTGCATCTGGCTGGCGCCGTCGAAGCCGAAGCTCTTGGCGAACCGGACGATGGCCGAGGGCTGGACTCCACTGCGCTCGGCGATCACCGCCAGGGTCTCGAGCGCCAGCTCGTTGGGTTCGTCCAGCACGTACCGCGCGATCTGCTGCAACCGTTTCGAGAGGCCGTCATAGCGTTCCAGGATCGCCGCGCGCAGCGCTTCGGCGGAGGTCGGGGCGGACGGCGCGTCGGTCATGGAGCCTCGAAGCGGATTTTCACGAACTAGAATATCCGTTCCGCCAACGATCCACAAACCGACAAAGCGTCACAATTCCATCGCGCTTGGCGCCAGAAAATTTGTTCCATAGAACGGCGGTGAGGAGACCCCATGCACAAGATCGCCCTGATCGGCGCCGGCCGGATCGGCCGCATCCACGCCGCCAACGTCGCCGCTCACCCCGGCCTGACGCTGAGCCGCGTCGTGGATCCCGTCGCGGAGAATGCCGCGGTGGTGGCGCGGGAAGCGGGCGGCGAGATGAGCGATCTCGACACCGCCTTGCATGACCCTTCGGTGGCGGGCGTGATCGTCGCCAGCTCCACCGACACCCACCTGGACTACTGCCTGCGGGCGCACGCGGCCGGCAAGGCGGTGTTCTGCGAGAAGCCGATCGACATGGACCTCACCCGAGCCCATGCGGCGGCCGGCGACCTGGAGGGAGCGCGGCTGTTCCTCGGCTTCAACCGGCGGTTCGATCCCAGCTTCCGGGCGCTGAAGGCGGGACTGGACGCGGGCCGCGTGGGCCGGCTGGAGAGCCTGCAGATCACCTCCAACGACCCTGCCCCGCCGCCGGTCAGCTACGTGAAGGTCTCGGGCGGCCTCTTCAAGGACATGGCGATCCACGACTTCGACATGGCCCGCTGGCTGCTGGGCGAGGAGCCGATCGAGGTGTTCGCCTGGGGCAGTTGCCTGGTAGACCCCGCCATCGGCGAGGCCGGCGATGTCGACACGGCGCGCACGATGCTGAAGACGGCCTCGGGCAAGCTCTGCGTCATCGCCAACAGCCGCCGCTCGGGCTTCGGCTACGACCAGCGCATCGAGGCCTATGGCTCGGACGGCATGGTTCGCGCCGACAACGTCACCGAGAGCACGGTCCAGGTCTGGACCGAGGCCGGCGCGCAGGCCGACCGATTCCAGAACTTCTTCCTCGACCGCTACGCCCAGGCCTATCGCGCCGAGATGGCCCACTTCGCCGATCTGCTGGACGGCAAGGCCCAGCCCGAGATCGGCTATGCCGACGGCGTCGCCGCCCTGGCGCTGGCGGAAGCGGCGGCCGAGTCGCTGAAGAGCGGCCGGCCGGTCAGGCTCTGAGGCTCAGAACCAGCCCCGCAAGCCGAGCACGACCCGGGTGTCATCCACGTCCTCGCCCCCGGCGCGGGCGAACTTTGCGGTGTCGCCGACCTTGCGGCTCCAGACCACGCCCACGTAGGGCGCGAACTCACGCTTGATCTCGTAGCGCAGGCGCAGGGCCAATTCCGCGTCAGAGAGGCCCGAGCCGATACCCCGCGAGGGAATGTCCTCGGACGCGAAGTTCAGTTCGGCGCGGGGCTGGACCACGAGCCGCTGGGTGAGGCGAAAGTCATAGCTGCCTTCCATGCGGGCCAGGAATTCGCCCCTGTCCGACAGGAATAGCGCGCCCTCCGCCTCGAACCATCCGGGCAGCAGGCTCTCGACGCCCAGCGTGGCGTAGGTGCGCTGCGGCCCGGGCTCGAAGTCGTGACGGACGCCGAGCTGCAGATCGGTATAGACACCCACCGGTCGCGAATAGAGCGCCTGGACCTCGGCTTCCTCGACGCCCTCGTCCCAACCGCCTTCGCCTTCGGACTTCAGGACCAGGCGATGGTGGTCGCTGCCGTACCAGGCCTCGCCGTTCCATTCGTATCCGCCGCCGGACCCCAGCCGCGCCTCGAGCAGGTCCAGCATCACCCGGGAGACCCGGCCACCGCCGTGCTCGGCCGCCAGGATCGCGCGGCTCCGGGCCATCGGGTCCACGCCGTAGACCGCGTCGGCGAGATTGTCGGTGGGCGGCTTGGGCGGCGGCGCATCGCCCACGGGAAGGTCCGCGCCGACCTTTGCCGCCGGCGCCATCACGTGACCCGCGTGCGGGTCCGGCGAAGCCGGCATCTTGTGGCCCGCATGAGGATCGGCCGCGGGCGCCGGCATCACATGCCCGGCGTGCGGATCCGGCGCCGCGGGCATGACGTGCCCGGCGTGGGGGTCGGCCGGCTGGGCCACGGTGCTGGTCGCGATCAGGGCCAGTGCGACGCCGGCGAGAATAGCCCGGTTCATGCCGCGCGCCCTTCGGCCGGTCGCACCTTGAACACCTGAAACATGCCCGCGTGCATGTGGTAGAGCATGTGGCAGTGGAAGGCCCAGTCGCCGGCCTCGCCCGTGACGTCGAACGTCACCTTGCCCCCCGGCAGCACATTGACCGTGTGCTTGCGGGGCATGTGCCCCACCGGGCCGTGCACCAGCTCGAAGAAGTGCCCGTGCAGGTGGATCGGGTGGGTCATCATGGTGTCGTTGACCAGGGTCACCCGCACCCGCTCGCCGGCCCGCAGGGTGTAGGGCGGGGGCTTCTCGCTGAACTTCCGGCCGTCGAACCCCCACATGAAGCGCTCCATGTTGCCGGTCAGCCGGATCTCCATGGCCCGCGACGGCGCTCGGGTATCGGGATTGGGCTCGAGCGCGATCAGATCCTTGTAGACCAGCACGCGGTGGCCGACGCTCTCCAGCCCCTGGCCCGGCTCGCCGGTCCGGTCCTGCGGCATGGCCGCGATGGACTGGACGCCGGGTCCCAGCGGCAGGTTCGGGGCCTTCGAGGCGTCCCGCATGTCCATGGCGTGACCCATGGCGTCCGAACCGCGCACCCTGGGCGACGCCATGCCGGGCCCGGCCGGAGCAGACACCGCGTGACCCATGGCGGCGTGGTCCATGCCGGCCATCGCGCCGTGGTCCATGGCGGACATGTCCATGCCCATGTCGCGCATCGTGCCCAGGGGCCGGTCGCGCAGGGGCGGCACCTCGGCGGTCATGCCCGGGCGCGGAGCCAGGGTGGCCCGGCCCATGCCCGAGCGGTCCACGGCCTCTGAGACGAGGGTGTAGGCGCGATCCTCGGTCGGGTGGACGATGATGTCGTAGGTCTCGGCGTTGCCGATCTGGAACTCGTCCACTTCCACCGGCCGCACGGGCTGTCCGTCCGACGCCACCACCGTCAGCTTCAGGCCGGGGATGCGGACGTTGAATATGGTCTGGGCCGCCGCATTGACGAACCGCAGCCGCACCCGCTCGCCCGGCTGGAACAGCCCCGTCCAGTTGTCCGCCGGCCCCCGGCCGTTGATCAGGAACCGGTAGACCTCGCCGGTGACGTCCGAAATGTCCGTGGGGTCCATCAGCATACGGGCCCATTCCAGCCGCTCCTTCAGCGTCTGGTCCTTGCCCGCCAGCAGGCCGGCGATGGTCTGCTTCTGGTAGTTG
The DNA here is from genome assembly GCF_057809855.1 of Phenylobacterium sp. FG114. Classification (NCBI taxonomy): domain Bacteria; kingdom Pseudomonadati; phylum Pseudomonadota; class Alphaproteobacteria; order Caulobacterales; family Caulobacteraceae; genus Phenylobacterium; species Phenylobacterium sp. FG114. The sequence goes on from NZ_JBMDKU010000015.1 coordinate 95,603, forward strand.
AAGATCCCACCCTGCTGCTTGAGCTTCTGGAAGATCCGATGGGCGTGCAGGAAGCTGAAGTCCGAGAGTACGATGACATGCTCGCGGTCGTAGGCGACAGGATCCGGCCCTGCCGGGTCGATCACGATGGGCGCGTAGTGGCCCTCCTGTTCCTGCAGCCCGGAGTGGCTGTGGTACCAATAGGTGCCGCTCTGGATGACCGGGAACTCGTAGACGAACGTCTGGCCGGGCGGAATGCCTGGGAAGCTGACGCCCGGCACGCCGTCCATCTGGAACGGCACCAGGAGGCCGTGCCAGTGGATCGAGGTGTCCTCGTCCAGGGTGTTGGTCACGTGTAGGCGGACATTCTGCCCCTGCTTCAGCCGGATCAGCGGTCCCGGCACCTGGCCGTTGATAGCCACCACGTGCTTGCCGCGGCCATCCACCAGGTGGTGGCCGTGACCGATGGTCAGTCGGATGTCCTCGCCGGTCAGCGCCTCGGGGCGGGTCGCGCCCGTTGTTTCGCTACGCGCCCAGGCCGGCAGCGCCGAGGCCGCGCCCGCTGCCGTCGCCCCGCGCAGCAACCGGCGGCGACTCATATCCCAACGCATCGTCCATCCCGAGAAACGCTGCGGCCGCACGGGCCGCGCCCCACCGGATATAGGCGCTCGACCGGAAAAGCGATCAGGCGGCCGCGAGCGGCAGGTCCAGCGAGGCGGCGACCGCCGGATGGACGACGCGCCCGCCCGCCACGTTCAGGCCGGCGGCGAAGCCGGGATCCTCGGCGAAGGCACGCTCGAAGCCCTTGTCGGCCAGCGCCAGGACATATGGCGTGGTGGCCGCGCCCAGCGCGTAGGTGGAGGTGAGCGGCGCGGCGCCCGGCATGTTGGCGACGCAATAGTGGACGACGCCGTCCACCTCATAGGTCGGATCGGCATGGGTGGTCGCCTTCGAGGTCTCGAAACAGCCGCCCTGGTCGATCGAGACGTCCACCAGCACCGAGCCCTTGCGCATCAATTTCAGGTCCTCGCGGCGGACCAGCTTGGGGGCCGCGGCGCCCGTGATCAGCACGCAGCCGATCACCAGGTCGGCCGTGGGCAGCAGTTCGAGCAGCGCGCCGCGCGAGGCCAGCACCGTGCGCGCGCGGCCTTCGAAGTGCGCGTCCAGCTGCGCGAGGCGGCTGGGCGAGATGTCCATGATGGTGACGTCGGCGCGCATTCCCACGGCGATCTCGGCGGCGTTGAAGCCCGACACGCCGCCGCCCAGCACGATCACCTTGGCCGGCGCCACGCCGGGCACGCCGCCCATCAGCAGGCCGCGGCCGCCGGCGGGAGCCAGCAGGTAGGCGGCGCCGACTTGCGCCGCCATACGGCCCGCGACCTGGCTCATCGGCGTCAGCAACGGCAGGCCGCCCTTCTCGTCGAGGATGGTCTCGTACGCGATGCAGGTGGCGCCCGAGGCCATCAGGCCGCGGGTCTGTTCCGGATCGGGCGCCAGGTGCAGGTAGGTGAAGAGGACGTGGTGCGGCTTCAGCAGCGCGATCTCGGGCGCCTGCGGCTCCTTGACCTTCACGATCAACTCGGCGGCTTCGAAGACGGCCGCGGCGTCGGGGACGATTTTCGCACCGGCCGCGGCGTAGTCGCCGTCCGACAGGCCCACGCCCGCGCCTGCGCCAGACTGGACGAACAGCTCATGGCCGTGCGCCACGAGGGTTGCGACCACGGCGGGCGTCAGGCCCACCCGCTGCTCAAGCTTCTTGATCTCGGTGACGGTCCCAATCCGCATGGCGCGCTCCGTGGTGTTGAGCGAACAGCGTATGTCGGAACGCCGGTGGGAATCCTTGAATTTTGCAGGCCGCAAAGGTGGTGATATGGAAAATTCCACCCATACTGGGAGGGTCGATGGCAAAATCTTCGAACATCATCGATAACCACGACAAAGTCCTGCTTCGCCAGCTGCAGGTCGATGGCCGCGCCACCAACGCCGAGCTGGCCCAGGCGGCCAACCTCTCGGAAAGCGCCTGCTTTCGGCGGGTCAGAGCCCTGGAGGCGGCGGGCGTCATCACGGGTTATGCCGCCCGGGTGGACCCGGCCGCGGTCGGCCTGGGGCTGACCGTCTACGTCTCGATCACCCTCTCGAGCCAGGCCCAGGACGTGCTGGCGACCTTCGAGGCCGCGGTCGCCGAAGCGCCTGAGATCGTCGAGTGCCACCTGATGACGGGGCAAGCCGACTATATCGTGAGGCTGGTGGCGTCCGACATCGACGACCTGGAGCGGCTTCACGCCAAGGTGCTGACACGCTTGCCGCACGTGGCGCGGCTCAACTCGTCCATCGCCCTGCGCAGCATCGTCCGACGCAACGCCCTGCCGATCCGCTAGCTCTGTCGGGGGATGGGCAAGGAGCCCAGATGGTGCGGGCGGTCGGGGTCGAACCGACACTCCTTTCGGAACCGGATTTTGAGTCCGGCGCGTCTACCAGTTTCACCACGCCCGCATCGGGGTGCGGTTATAGAGGCTCGCTCCGCCCGCGCAACATGTCGCCCTGCGGCGATACGAGCCTTGCGCACGAACGGCCGAGGTCGTACCTGATAATCGTTCGCAATATCTGCGGACGACAGGATGAATTTGCGGATGCACGAGATGCTCGCCGACCAGGCGGTGGCGGTTGACGCCACGCTGACGCGCCTCAGCCAAGCGAGGCCCGGCGACCGTGGCGTGATCGTCGACGTGCGGGCCGACCATGCGAACGGGCACGGCGTCGACGTCCACGAACTGGAGCGCCGCCTGCTGGAGTCGGGCTTCGTGGAGGGCGCCGCGTTCGAACTGCTGCACCAGGGCCTGTTCGGCGCCGACCCGATCGCCGTGCGGGTCGACGACATGCGGGTCGCGCTGCGCCGGCGCGACGCCGAGGACGTCTGGGTGCGGCTGGAGTCGAAATGAGCGAGGCGGCCCTCCGCCCGGCGCGCGTCGCGTTGGTCGGCAATCCCAACACCGGCAAGACCGCGCTCTTCAACGCCCTGACCGGCAGCCGCCAGAAGGTGGCCAACTACGCCGGCGTCACGGTGGAGCGCAAGGAAGGCTTCCTCACCACGCCGGGCGGGCGGACTCTGTCCGTACTGGATCTGCCGGGCACCTATTCCCTGCGGGCGCGCAGCCCCGACGAGGCGGTGACCCGCGACGCCGTCCTTGGCCGCCTTGAGGGCGAGGCCAAGCCCGACGTCGTGGTGGCCGTGGCCGACGCCACGAACCTGCGCCTGGTGTTGCGGCTGATCCTCGAGCTGAAGGCGGTCGGCCGGCCGATGGTGCTGGCGCTCAACATGTACGACATCGCCCAGCGGCAGGGTCTGCGGATCGATCTCGAGGGCCTGCAGCGCGAGCTGGGCTGCCCGATCGTGACCACCGTGGCCACGCGCAAGCGGGGTATCCAGGACCTCACCGCCAAGGTCGACGAGCTGATCGCCTCGGGCGCCCTCTCCACCGAGAACGTCTGGCGCGAGCCGTCGGCGGCCGAGATCCGCAGCGCCCATCGCGAGGCGCAGCGCATCCTGAAGGCCAACGTACGCCCGCCCGAGCGGCCCGACACCTTCACGGCGAAGGTTGACGCCGTGCTCCTGCATCCCGTCGCGGGCCTCCTGATCCTGGGCGGGGTCATGTTCCTGGTCTTCCAGACGGTGTTCACCTGGGCGGGGCCACCGCAGGACGCCATCGAGGCGGCGGTCACCTGGCTCGGCGCACAGGTCGGGACCCTGCTCCCCGATGGCCTGCTCAAGAGCCTGATCGTCGACGGCCTGTTCGCCGGCGTCGGCTCGGTCCTGGTCTTCCTGCCGCAGATCCTGGCCCTGTTCTTCTTCATCATCCTGCTGGAGGATTTCGGTTACATGGCCCGCGCCGCGTTCCTGATGGACCGCATCATGGGCGTCGCGGGGCTGCACGGCCGGGCCTTCATCCCGCTCTTCTCGTCCTTCGCCTGCGCGATCCCAGGGATCATGTCGGCCCGGGTGATCGACCAGAAGCGCGACCGGATGACCACGATCCTCGTGGCGCCCTTGATGACCTGTTCGGCGCGCATTCCGGTCTACACCCTGATCATCGGCGCCTTCATCCCAGCCAAGACGGTGGGGCCGGGCCTGAGCCTGCAAGGACTGGTGATGTTCGGCCTGTTCGCGGCCGGGGTCGTCAGCGCGCTGATCGTCTCGTTCGTCATCCGCAAGATCTTCTGGCGCGGCGCGGTCGAACCATTCCTCATGGAACTCCCGACCTACAAGGTTCCCAGCTTCGAAAGCGTCTTCCGCAACCTGTTGCTGCGGGCCCAGATATTCCTAAGCCGCGCGGGGCGGATCATCCTGCCGCTGATGGTGGTGGTGTGGGTGCTGTCCACCTTCCCGGGGCCGCCGCCCGGCGCGACCCAGCCGGCCATCGACTACAGCTTCGCCGGCATGATCGGGCACGCGATCCAGCCCCTGTTCGCCCCGATAGGCTTCAACTGGCAGATGGTGGTGGCCCTGATCCCCGGCTTCGCGGCGCGGGAAGTGGCGGTGGCTGCCCTGGGCACGGTCTATGCGGTCGGCGATGCCGAGAACAACGCGGCGGCGCTCGGCACGCGCCTCGCGGAAGCCTGGAGCCTGGCGACGGGCCTGTCGTTCCTGACCTGGTACATCTTCGCCCCGCAGTGCGTCGCCACCCTAGGCGTCGTGCGGCGCGAGACGAACTCGTGGGCGTGGACCGGCGTGATGTTCGGCTACATGGTCACCCTGGCCTACGTGGCCTCGTTCGTAGTCTACCATACGGCCGTCGCGCTCGGCGCCGGCTGAGGCCACGCGGAGGGCTTTCAGCCGCCAGTTGCGTTAATTGCGCTTTTTCCGTGCGCCTTAACCGCTCGATAAACGAGCTGGCGCAAATCTATGCCTGCCATGCAGAACACGCAGGAAATCGCCTTGGACGTTCCCGCCGGGAAAAAGCCCATCCGGGTCAAGCAGACCCTGTGCAAGCACGTCCGAAAGGCCCTCCTATCGCTCGGCGGCGAAGCGCACCGATCGATGGTGATTGAGCACGTGGCCCGCAACCTGGGTCACGACGTCCGACAGATCCCCGAGGAGCTTCAGCTCCAGGTCATCGTCTCATTCGAGCAGACCTGGCGCGACGAGCGCAAGCGAGCGGCCTACGGCTTCCACCTGCCGTTCGGCGAGGGTTCGCACCGCTGGGGCGTCCTTCCCGAGCACGCGGTCGCGGCCTAGAGGTCAGTCCAGCCGAGGCGCCGAAGGGCCCTCGCCGGCCAGTTGCCCGGCCGCGGATTGCAGGCGCGTGAGCAGGCGCTTCAACAGCGTCACCTCCTCGGGCGCCAGCCCCGCGATGAGCGCGGCCTCGTAGGCCAACGCCAGCGGGGCGATCTCGGCGAACAGGCTTCGGCCCTCGGCCGTCAGCGCCAGCATGTGGCTTCGCCCATCGGCCTTGTTCTGCGCCCGGCCCACGAGCCGGCGCTTGACGAGGCCTTGGGCGGCGCGGCTGACCGTCACCTTGTCCATGACCGTACGGGCGACGATCTGCACCTGGCTGAGCCTGCCGTCCTCGGCGAGCGCGCACAGAACCCGCCACTGAGGCACCGTCAGGCCGAAGCGATCCTCGTAGGCGCGGGCGATCAGGCCGGACACGGCGTTCGACGCCACCGACAGCCGATAGGGCAGGTAGCTGTCGAGCCTCAGGCTGGTATCGGCCTGGGCGTCCCGCCCTCCTGAGCCTTGGCGGAGGAGGGTCATCCCCCGGCGACCGCCTGCTCGATGGCGCCGAAGATCGAATGGCGCCGCTCATCCATCATCTGGATCCGCACCGTGTCGCCGGCCTTCAGGAAGGGCGTCGAGGGCTTGCCGTTCAGGATGGTCTCCACGGTCCGCACCTCGGCCAGGCAGGAGTAGCCCAGACCGCCCTGGCTGATCGGCTTGCCCGGCCCGCCGTCGGCGTCGCGGTTCGACACGGTGCCCGAGCCGATGATCGTGCCGGCCGATAGCGCGCGGGTCTTGGCCGCATGCGCGATCAGGGTCCCGAAATCGAAGGTCATGTCGACGCCGGCGTCGGCCTCACCCAGCGGCTGGCCGTTCAGCTCGACCTCCAGCTTCCCGTGCAGCTTGCCGTCCTTGAAGTTCGTCAGCGCATCGGGCGTGACGGCGACGGGCGAGAAAGCCGACGCCGGCTTGGATTGGAAGAACCCGAAGTTCTTGGCGAGCTCGGCCGGGATCAGGTTCCGCAGGCTCACGTCGTTGCACAGCATCACCAGCCGGATCGCGGCCAGGCCCTGTTCGCGCGTGGCGCCCAGCGGCACGTCGCCGGTGACGACGGCGATCTCGCCTTCCAGGTCGCAGCCCCAGGCTTCGTCCTTCAGCGGGATGTCGTCGCGCGGGCCCAGGAAGCCGTCCGAGCCCCCCTGGTACATCAGCGGGTCGGTCCAGAAGCTCTCCGGCATGTCGGCGGCGCGGGCCTGGCGCACCAGGGCTACGTGGTTCACATAGGCCGAGCCGTCGGCCCACTGGTAGGCGCGCGGCAACGGGCTCATGGCGTCATGCTCGTGGAAGCGCGCCTTGGGCACCGATCCGTGCTCAAGGCTCTCGGCCAGGCCGCGCAGCTCGGGCTCGCAACGGTCCCAGTCGTCCAGCGCCGCCTGCAGGGTCAGGGCGATGCGGTCGGCCGGCGAGTACCAGGCGAGGTCGTTGGAAACGACCACCAGGCGGCCATCCCGCCCCCCCTTCAACGACGCCAGCTTCATCCGTCACTCCCATCCTTTGCAATCGTTCGCGTCAGCCGCACGCCGTCCTCGAAGGATCGCGGCTCGTAGACGCTGACCTCCACCCGGATGTCGCCGCCGGCGTCATGCTCCCACATGTAGGCCCGTTCGAAACAGACCTCGCGGCCCTCCGGCGTGAAGCCTTCGAAGGTGTCGCCCCAGGGGGTGTGCTTCGCGAGCTGGCGCCAGCCCAGGGTCATGGCGCGGTCCAGTTCGTCGTTCGCCGCGGCGGTCAGGTCGTCCTGGAAGCCCATGTTCAGACGCCGACGCCGACGGGGGCGGTGAACTCCGAGACCGGCGCATCGCCGGTGTTCACGACTTCCGACGGCTCGAAGATCATCACCTCGGCCTCCTCGTCCGAGCCCGTGCGATGCTCGACCCCGCGGGGGACGACGATCATCTGGCCCGGCTCCAGCTCGACCACCCGGTCGCGGAACTCGACCCGGAAGCGCCCCTTGAAGACCAGGAACATCTCCTCCGCGTCGACGTGGGTGTGCCACGGAAACAGCCCCTGGGTCTTCACCAGTCGGACGTCCTGGCCGTTGAGCCGCGCGGCCACCTTCGGCCGCCAGTGCTCGGTGAAGCCCGCGAATTTCGCGGCGATGTCGACGGCGTCGCTCACGCGCCCTTCCAGCTGTCGACGTAGGCGGGGTTCTCGACCGCAGCCGCCGCCTCGCCCACGTCGAGCGGATCGCGAGTGTCGATCATCACGGCGTATTCGTCGGTCGCCGGCTTGGGCTGGGTCAGCATGTTCTTCAGCGCCTTCGGGTGCGGCCCGTGGGTGAACCCGCTCGGGTGGAAGGTTAGCATGCCCGCCTCGATGTGGTCGCGGCTGAAGAAATCGCCCGCGTGGTAGAACAGCACCTCGTCGTAGTCGTCGTTGTTGTGGAAGAACGGAATCTTCAGCGCCCCCGGATCGGTCTCGAACGGACGCGGGGCGAACGTGCAGACCACGAACCGGTCCGAGACGAATGTCGAGTGCACGCTGGGCGGCAGGTGGTAGCGGTGGCTGACCACCGGGCGGATGTCGGCCACGTTCAGCCGCACCGGCGCCAGGTCGCCCTGCCAGCCCACCGCGTCCAGCGGGTTGTAGGGATAGGTCACGGTCGAGACCTGACCTCGCTTCTTGACCTCGACACGGTAGTCGCCGGGCTGGTCCTGATGCGCGCGGAACACTTCGTCCATCACGGGGGTGTCCAGCATCGCGGGATCGAACTGCGCGTGCGGGCCCATCAGACCGCGGTCCGGCAGCTTGTAGTGCGTGTTGGTGGCCTGGATCATCAGGACCGCGGTGGGTTGCGCCGGCGCCAGCCGCCACATCGTCCCGCGGGGCAGGTACAGGTAGTCGCCGGCGCGGTAGGCGATGCGCCCGAAATCGCTGAACAGGTCGCCTTCGCCCTGGTGGATGAAGAGGAGCTGATCGCCGTCGGCGTTGCGCGCCAGGGCGGGCATGGCCTGCGCCAGTTTCCAGAACCGCAGCTCGGTGGCGGCGTTGTGCAGGACCACGCCGGCCGCCCAGGGCGACGGCTCGGCCGCGTTCAGGCGCGTGAGGTCGAAGGCGCGGGGCCGCAGCGGCCCCTCGAACGACGTCCAGCCCGTCGGTGGCCGCGGGTGATAGAGAAAGGCCGCGGGACCGAAGAAGCCCTCCTTCGACATCTCGCGCTCGAAGGCGCCCTCGGGCAGGTCGGCATGCGCCTGACGCGAATGCGCGCCTTGCGCCGCGCGGATCGGAAGCCAGTCACCCTTCGCCATCATGCATCGTCCTTATAGACGCCGACGACCAGCGGCTGGCCGTCGGCGATGCGGGCCCGGTACATGCCCGAGGTGTTGAAGCTCCAGGCCATCTGGCCGTCGGGGGCGACGGCGATGATCCCGCCATCGCCGCCCAGCGTGGAAAGCTCGCCCTGGATCACCTGGTCGGCGGCGGCCTGGAGCGAAAGGCCCTTGTGCTGGACCAGGGCGTTGATCTCGTGCGCCACGCCCAGGCGGATGAAGTACTCGCCGGCGCCGGTGCAGGAGACGGCGCACCCGCGGTTCGAGGCGTAGGTCCCCGCGCCGATGATGGGGCTGTCGCCGATGCGGCCCCAGCGTTTGGCCGAACTGCCGCCCGTCGAGGTGCCGGCCGCCACATCGCCTTGCGCGTCGAGCGCCACGACGCCGACCGTGCCGTGCTTGCCTTCCTCATGGACGAGGGCCGCCTTGCCCGAGGTGTCCTCCGGCGCGCCGACGGGTCGCGGCGGGACCGGCAGGCCCAGCTTCGACAGGCCCTTCTCGAGCGCACGCCACCGCCGTTCGGTGAAGAAGTAGATCGGGTCGACCTGCTCCAGGCCCTGGCTGCGGGCGAAGGCGTCGGCGCCCTCCCCGGCCAGCATCACATGCGCCGAGCCGTCGATCACCGCCCGAGCCGCCGAGATCGGGTGGCGCGTGGTGGTCACGCCGGCCACCGCGCCGGCGCCGAGGGTGCGGCCGTCCATGATTGAGGCGTCCAGTTCGTTGCGGCCCTCGGCGGTGAAGGCGGCCCCGCGTCCCGCGTTGAAGAGCGGGTCGTCCTCTAGGATGTGGATGGCGGCCTCCACCGCATCCATCGCTGAGCCGCCCGCGCGCAGCACCGCCGCGCCCGCCTCGGCGGCCCCGCCCATCGCATCGCGATAGGCGGTTTCCTGTTCGGGCGTCAGTTGCTCGCGCGAGATCGCGCCCGCGCCGCCGTGCGCCACCAGGGCCCAGCGCGGTCGCGTTTGATCGGGCATGGATCAGTCCTTCGCGGGCAGCACGCCCCGACGGATCTGATCAAGCTCGATGGACTCGAACAAGGCCTTGAAGTTGCCCTCGCCGAAGCCCTCGTTGCCCTTGCGCTGGATCATCTCGAAGAAGATCGGGCCGATCATGTTCTCGGTGAAGATCTGCAGCAGCAGGCCCTGGCCCTCGCTGGGGGCGCCGTCGATCAGGATGCGGTCGGCGCGCAGGCGGTTCACGTTCTCGCCGTGGCCCGGCAACCGCGCGTCGATGCCGTCGAAGTAGCTGTCGATGGTGTCCTGGAACTTCACGCCTCGGTCCCGCATCGTCTCGACCGAGTGGTAGATGTCGCCGGTCCCCAGCGCGATGTGCTGGATGCCCTCGCCCTTGTAGTCCTTGAGGAATTCCTCGATCTGCGAGTGCTCGTCCTGGCTTTCGTTGAGGGGGATGCGGATCTTGCCGTCCGGGCTGGTCATGGCCTTGGACACCAGGGCCGTCTGCTTGCCCTCGATGTCGAAGTAGCGGATCTCGCGGAAGTTGAAGATGCGCTCGTAGAATTCGGCCCACTTGCCCATCTGGCCGCGGTGGACGTTGTGCGTCAGGTGATCGAGATAGGTCAGGCCCACGCTGTTCTTCTCGACCTGCTCGGCCGCGCCTTCGATCGGCAGGAAGTCGACGTCGTAGATCTCCTGCGCGCCGTAGCGGTCGACGAGGTAGAGGTTCGAGCCGCCGATCCCCTCGATCGCCGGGATGTTCAATTCCATCGGACCGACCGGGCCCTGGACGGGCTTGGCGCCCCGCTCGACCGCCAGCTTGAAGGCCTTGGCGGCGTCGCGCACGCGGAAGGCCATGGCGTTGGCCGAGGGACCGTGCGCCTCCCGGAAGTCGGCGGCCTGGCCCTGGGGTTCCATGTTGAGGATCAGATTGATGTCGCCCTGGCGGAACCGCAGCACGTTCTTGGAACGGTGCTTGCTGACCGCCGTGAAGCCCATCTTCTCGAACAGGTCCTTCAGACGCTCGGGCTCCGGCGAGGTGAACTCGACGAACTCGAAGCCATCAGTGCCCAGCGGGTTCTCGAAGAGGTCGCGGGTCTTCTCTGGGGTCTGGATGTTCATGAAGGGCCTCCTGTCGGCGGCAGTTGGTATCACATGAAACTAAATTGCTGCAACGCGCTTCGGGACTGGAAACGCGGCGGGACGGAAATCGGCCCCGCGCCGGCCGCGACATTCTCCGCGACGCCTGCTAGGCAGGCTCCCAGACACCGCGCCAAGGGCCTGCATGTTCCGAAAAATGTACGAGTGGGTGATGCGGCTCGCGGGTTCGCGTCACGCGCCTGCGTCCCTGGCCGCGATCTCGTTCGCAGAGAGCTCGTTCTTCCCGATCCCGCCCGACGTGATGCTGGCGCCCATGGTGCTGGCGCGGCGGGAGAAGGCCTTCGTCTATGCCGGCATCTGCACGATCGCTTCGGTGTTCGGTGGGCTGCTCGGCTATGCGATCGGCGTGTGGCTCGAGCCGCTGGGCCAGACCATCCTGCGAATCTTCGGCCACCCCGAGGGCCAAGCCGAGTTCCAGAAGTGGTTCGACCAGTGGGGTCTTTGGGTGATCCTGATCAAGGGCGCCACGCCCATCCCCTACAAGCTGGTGACCATCACCGCGGGCCTCGCGCGCTTCGACCTCGTCACCTTCGTCTGGGCCTCGGTCCTGACTCGCGGCTTCCGGTTCTTCGCGGTGGCGGCGATCCTGAAGTACGCCGGCCCGGCCATGCTCCACGAGTTCGAACGGCGCTTGAACCTCTACTCCGTGCTGCTGCTGATCCTTCTCGTCGGCGGCTTCGTGGCGCTGAAGGTCTTTTTATAGGCGCCGCTTTGGGCTCATATCCCCGCCGATGCTGAAACCCTTCCTCGACCGCTGGCGGCTCTGCGCGGTGCTGGTCGCCGCCGCCATGCTGGCCACCGCCCACGCCTTCGAAACCTTCGGCGGCTATGCGCCCTGCACGCTCTGCCTTCGCCAGCGCGAGGTCTATTGGGCGATCCTGGGCGTCGGCGCCGCCTTCATGGTCCTGATCAGGATGCCCGGCGGCCCCCGGTGGCGCGAGGCCACCTGCTGGATTCTCGGCCTGATGTTCCTCGTCGGCTGCGGGGTCGCCGTCTACCACGCGGGCGCGGAATGGAAGTTCTGGCCGGGCCCGCAGGCCTGCGCCTCGGGCGGCGGCAGCGTCAACGCCGCCGACCTCTCGGCCTTCCTCGAAGGCGCCAAGGTCAAGCCGCCGGCCTGCGACGAGGCCGCGTGGGTATTCCTCGGCCTGTCCATGGCGGGCTGGAACGCGCTGGTCTCGCTGGGCCTGGCTGCGCTGAGCGCGCTGGCGGCGCTGCGGGAACGGAGCAAGCGATGACCGTGAAACCCGTCCCGCCGCGCCCGGGCCACGGGGCCCAGGCCGCCCGCCTCGCCGAGATCCTGCGCGTCGACCATGCGGGCGAACTCGCCGCCGTGCAGATCTATCGCGGCCAGCGCGCCGTGATGAGCGCCGCGTCCGGCAAGGCCAAGCTGGCCGGTCACTTCGCCGAGCTGGAGGCCCAGGAGGCCGAGCACCTGGCCCGCTTCGACCGGCTGCTGACCGAGCGGCGGGTGCGCCCCACGGCGCTGACGCCCGTCTGGCGGCTGGCCGGGTTCGCGCTCGGCGCCGGCACGGCCCTGCTGGGCGAGAAGGCGGCGCACGCCTGCACCGAGGCGGTCGAGACGGTGATCGAAGGCCACTACGCCGAGCAGATCGCGGAGCTGGCCGAACGCGACCCCGACCTTGCCGCCGAGCTCTCGAAGTTCCGCGACGAGGAACTGGCCCACCGCGACGCCGCGGTCGAGGAAGGCGCTCGCGAGGCGCCGGGTTACGGCCTGCTCTCCGCCGTCATCGGCGCGGGTTGCCGCGCCGCCATCAAGATCAGCGAGAAGCTCTAGGCGGCGAACCGCGCCGCGCCGGGCTCCAGCGGCAGGTCGAGGGCGCCGACGACATAGGACACCATGCGATAGAAGCCGCAGAGCAGGATCACCTCCAACACCTGCGCTTCGTCATAGTGCGCCCGCAGCGCGGCGAACTCGGGGTCGCTCAGCCGCGACCGGGCGTGCAATGCCTCAGCCGCCGCCAGCAGCGCCCGCTCGGCCTCGCTCCAGAGCGGTGCGGCGGATCCTTCGCCGGCGGTCGCGGCGACCTCATCTGGCGTGAGACCCGCCGCGGCGGCGAAAATGGTGACATGGACGCCCCATTCGTACTCGTTGTCGGCCAGCGCGCAGGTGCGGTCGATGACCAGCTCCCGCGCCCGCAGGGGCAACGGCCCGGGGTCAAGCAGCGAACCCGCGCGGAACTTGCGCCACGCCCGCTCGGACTTCGCCAGGGTCCGGAACAGCATCAGCGGCGACGCGCCCCGCATGATGGCGTCGAAGGCCTGCTGGATGTCACTGGCATACGGCGGCTCCAGCGGCGCGATCCTTGGCATGGCTCCAACCTCTTGCTACGATTTCGATAGCATGGACGCTACATTTTCCGTAGCGCCGGTCAAGTCCCATGGCTGAGGGGACGGGGCGGCGCGTCCGCGGCTCGCGATCGGGCCGGCCGATCATGGCGCTGCTCGACCTGCTCGGGCGGCGCTGGACCCTGCGCATCTGCTGGGAGCTGCGGAACGGGCCGCTGACCTCGCGCGCGCTGCGGACGGCGTGCGACGAGGCCTCGCCCACGGTGCTGCAGGCGCGCCTTGCCGAATTGCGGGAGGCCGGGCTGGTCGGCCACGAGGCCGGCCAGGGCTATGGCTTGACCGTCCGAGGCGAGGAACTCCTGGACGCGTTCATGCCCCTGTACGACTTCGCGGAGCGATGGGCTGGGGATAAGCCCGCCGGCGCAACCGAGGCGGGTTGAGGCGACTCAAAAACATCCAGAATGATGTAGTCGCGTCCGAAAAGTTCTGCTTTTGTTCGCTACAGGGAGTCTCGACATGGCGGACGGCAGCAGACAATTCGCGCGCGAATGGAGCTTCGGCGAAGCCCGGCTGGGCTGGGCCACCGCGGCGCGCTCCAGCCTCTGGGCCCGCTGCGCTTGCGGGCGCGAGGCGACCGTCGATCCCAAGCCCTGGCTCGCCCAGGGCCTCAGCCGGCAAACCCTGCAGGACCTGGAGCACCGGCTCCGCTGCCTGTGCGGCGCCCGGCGCGCCCAGCTGGAGATCCGGGGCCTGGCCGAGGCGCCCGGCGGCGGCGCGGGCGGCATCCACGTCTTCCGCTGACCGGCTGGCCGGTTGGCCGGCCATTACCCAAACATTTCAGACCGGTTGTGCTGACCGCCATCCGATTGTGGACCACGTGTGCGAAAGTCCTCGACCTCAGGGAAGAGGAGAATGCCCCATGACACGCCGCCTGATCCTGGCTCTGGCGCCGGCCTTCGCGCTGGCGGCGGCCGCTCACGCCCAGCCGGCCGGCCCGCCGCAAGGCGCCCACGACCGACCCATGGCGGAGATGAAGGCCCGCCATGAAGCGATGCAGAAGCAGCATCTGGACGACCTGCGCACCATCCTGCGCATCCGCCCTGACCAGGAGGCCGCCCTGGCCGCCTTCGTCGACGCGCACAAGCCGCAGATGCGCGAATCCAAGGGGCCGGGCGAAGGCCGCGCTCTGACTACGCCTCAGCGCCTCGAGGAAATGGCCAAGCGGGATGGCGAGATGAGCGCCCAGCGCGCCCGGATGCGGGACGCCCTGGCGAAGTTCTACGCCGCGCTGTCGCCCGAGCAGCAGAAGGTGTTCGACGCGCTGCAACGGATGCATGGCCCGGGCCCGATGGGCGGCCACCGGATGATGATGCACGGCGGCCCTGGCGGCGGCCCGCGGATGATGATCATGCGTCACGGTGGGCCGGACGACGATGGCCCGCCCGGCCATGAACCGCCGCGCTGATCCGCCACCGCTCCGAATTGTGGCGAAGTCGCTATGACGGCGCCACAGTTCGCGGCGAGAGGACCCGCCATGATGGCCCAACCTTCGGTGCTGCCGGCGCGCCATATCCTGGTCGTCGAGGATGACACCCAGCTGCGCGAGCAGGTCGTCGCCTATCTGGCCGAGCACGGCTTCCACGTGCACGCCGCCGCCGACGCCCACGCCATGGACCGCATGCTGGCCCAGGCGCCCATCGACCTGGTGGTCCTGGACCTGATGCTGCCGGGCGAGGACGGCCTGTCGATCTGCCGCCGGCTTTCGGCCGACGGCGGACCCGCGATCATCATGGTCAGCGCCATGGGCGAGGAGATCGACCGTGTGCTGGGCCTCGAGCTCGGCGCCGACGACTACCTGCCCAAGCCGTGCAGCCCGCGGGAGCTGCTGGCCCGCGTCCGCGCCGTCTTCCGGCGGCTGGAAGAGGTGCGCGGCGGCGCGCCCCGCAAGGGCAAGGCCTATCAGTTCCAGGGCTTCGTGGTCGATGCGCTGCGCCGTCAGCTTCGGGCCCCCAACGGCGCCACCATCCTGCTCACCTCGGGCGAGTTCTCGCTGCTGTCCGCCTTCCTGGACCATCCGCAGCGCATCCTGTCGCGCGACCAGCTGCTGGATATCGCCCGGGGCAACGACGCCGACGTCTTCGACCGCGCGGTCGACGTTCAGATCAGCCGCCTGCGCCGCAAGCTGCACGCCTGCAGCGATACCGAAATCATCAAGACGGTGCGGGGCGCCGGCTACATGTTCGACGTGGCGGTCACCCGGCCATGAGATTTCCGGCGCGTCCGCGCGCCTCGATCGGCCTCCAGCTCGTCGGCCTGATCGTCGCCTGCCTCTTCGCGACCCACCTGCTGACGGCCGCCGCCCTGGTGCTGCTGCCGCCGCCGCAGCCGCCGCTCTATCGCCTGACCGAGATCGCCGGCGCCCTACAGGGCGGCCCGCTGACCGCGCGGTTCGGCCGGCCGATGCTGCGGACGATCGAAGAGCGACCACCGCCTCCGGCTCCTCCACCCCGCGACGGCGATGTCGTCCGCCGCCGCTTCGTGGGCCATATCGACGCCCTCGCGACCGCCGTGGGCCGGCCGCGGGAGGACATCCGTTTCATCCCGCGACCGCCGTCTCTCCTGGAGCGGATGTTCCACCAGGGGGGCCCAGGTCGCCGCGTCGTGTTCGAACACCGCGAGCGCGCCGGGCCCCCGGCCGGGCCGCCAGAACCCCCGCCGCCCCAGGGACCGCCGCCGAGCATGGCCGGCCCGCCGGGCCCGCCGTTTGAGCTTCGGGTCCGCGGCGCCCGGGAGATGGTGTTGGGCGACTTCACTGCCGCCATGCGCCGCCCCGACGGTCGCTGGGTGGTCGTCCGCTCCAGCCCAGAACCCTTCCCGACCGACTGGCAGAAGCGCGCCTTCCTGCTGCTGCTGGCCGGCTTCGCCGTCGTGGCGCCGGCGGGCTTCCTGTTCGCTCGGCGGATCACCGCGCCCCTCAAGCGCTTCTCCGAGGCGGCCGAGCGCCTGGGCCGCGACCCGCACGCGCCGCAGATGGCCCTCTCAGGCCCGGCCGAAATCGGCGCCGCGGCCGAGGCGTTCAACGACATGCAGGGCCGGCTCAAGCGCTATATCGACGACCGGACCGCCATGGTCGGCGCCATCAGCCACGACTTGCGCACGCCGCTCGCCCGCATCCGCTTCAAGCTCGAGGGCGCGCCGTCGCCGCTCAAGGACACCGTGCTGTCCGACGTCGCCCAGATGGAGCAGATGATCCAGGGCGTGCTGACCTTCATCCGCAACGAGAGCACGCCGCGGCGAAGGGAGAAGCTGGACCTGCTGTCGCTGGTGGAATGCGTCGCCGACGATGCGGCCATGGTCGGCGGCGACGTGGAGATCATCGATGCCGCGCCGCTCATGGTCGAGGGCGACGCGGTCGCGCTGCAGCGCCTGTTCGTGAACCTGGTGGACAATGCACTGAAGTACGGCGGCCAGGCCCGCATCCGCATCCGGCGGGATGACGGCCAGGCCATCGTCGAGATCGACGACGCCGGCGAAGGACTTGGACCCGACGACCGGGAACGCGTCTTCCAGCCGTTCTACCGCGCCGACGCCTCGCGCAACCTCGACGCCGGCGGCATCGGCCTGGGCCTGCCGATCGCGCGTTCGACCGCCCGAGCGCACGGGGGGAATGTGGAGCTGGTCTCGCCAGGACGCGGCCTGAGGGCTCGGGTCACCCTGCCGCTCGCCTGACGCTCAATCCCCCAGGCTGCGGCTCGCCATGGGTGAGCTGCGCATCACGGCGGCCGCGTCGACGCGCACATGCAGATAGGCGGGGTCGAATTCGCCCGCGGCCGTCAGCCCGTTCCAGTCGCGGACGATCAGCTCGCGCGAGCGCAGTTCGATCAGCCCACTGGCCCGCAGTTGCTGCAGCACGCGGTTGGTGTGCACGCCCGACAGCCCGACGGCGTCAGCAAGGTGGGTCTGGGTAATCGGAAAGCGGCAGCGGTCGTTCTGCACGAGGTCCATGCGCTTGAGGCGAAGGAAGACCTCGCAGAGCAGATGGGCCACGCGGGCATAGGCGGTCCGTCGCCCCATGCCGACCATCCATTCCCGCTGGATCGCGGCTTCCTGCAGGATCATGCGCCAGAAGGCGAGGCCGATCCGAGGACGCGCGGCGATCAGCTCGGCCAGGCGCAGTCGGGGGACCGGCGCCACGCGGCACATGGTCAGGCTGGCGACGCTGTAGTCGACGCCCAGGAAGGCGAGCTGCAGGTCCAGCACGTCGCCCGGGGCGTGGAAGAACACGATCTGCCGCCGCCCGTCGGGGAGGGTCTTGTACCGGAAGGCCTGGCCCTCGAGCAGAACGTGACAGTCCGTGGCGGCCTCGCCGTCCACGACCAGATCGGCGTCCGCCGGGACGGTCTTGGCGGGCCCGAGTAACGCTTCGACCGCCGCGCGCTCTTCGGTCGCCAGCGGCGCGTGCGCCTCCAGATTTGCAATAAGTCGCCCCGACATTCGGAGTTGCAGATCATGCGCCGGGCCGTGGCGGGAATTAACTGGGTTAAGGTCCGCCGCAATTGCCGCTTCGCGACATCCTCAGCGGTCCATACTTTCCAGGGCCAGGTAAGTCGGGTCGAAGCTGGCGAGATCCCGCAGGCCAGGCCAGTCCAGGATCTGCACCTTCTCATCGCGCCAGGTGACCAGTCGGCGACTGCGAAGCTGGCCCACGACGCGATTGGCGTGGACTTGCGAGATGCCCAGCGTCTCGCCGAGCTCGGCCTGGGTCAACGGCAGGTGGAATCCGCGATCGCCAATCCCGCCCACCACCTCCAGACGCGCGTAGAGCTCGCAAAGCAGGTGCGCGGCACGCTCCAGAGCCGTGCGTTGGCCGGCGCCCAACAGCCATTGGCGCAGGATCGCCGCGTCGATCAGCGTCATCAGCCAGAGCATCCGCGTGAGGTGCGGCCTCGTCTCGCTGAGCTTCCGCAGTTTCTCATGCGGATATATGGCCAGGCGCGCGCGGCTGAGCGTGGCCACCGTGTGGTCCATCCGCTGCATCGGAAAGCTCTGGAGGTCCACGAAGTCGCCGGCCACGTGGAGCGCCAGGATCTGCCTGCGGCCGTCGGGCAGAGAGGCATAGCGGCACGCCCACCCGCTGATCAGCAGGATCGAGCGGTGGGTGATCTCGTCCTCGCGCACCAGCTCCACATCCGCCGCGACGTCGATCTCCTCCGAGACTGCCCGTGCGAGAGCAGCCTCGTCATCCGAGGTCAGGCTGGCGTCGCGCCGTAGCAATTTTCTGAAGAGGAGGTTCGTCATGCTGCCGCGTGGCGCTTGGGCGCGCCTCACTGAACGCGTCGGAACGGCCTAGGTTCTCCAGCCATCTATCGGCACGATACATGTCACTATATACTGCCCGCCAATAGTGGTCGGGAGGAAGGCATGAAGCTGTGGAAGTGGCTGGCGGTGATCGCCGCCATCGTGGTCGTCCTGCTGGGCGTGGCCTATCTTAATCGCGCGACGATCTTCGCGATGATCGCCCACTCGCGACTGCCGCACGTCGAACCCAACCGCCCGGTGGCCTGGGCGGAGGGCCCGCCGGCGCCGGCGGCGGGGGATCGCCCGCCGAACGTCGTCTTCATCCTGGCCGACGACCTCGGCTACAACGACATCACCTTCAACGGCGGCGGCGTCGCCAACGGCGCCGTGCCCACGCCCAACATCGACTCCATCGGCCGCGACGGCGTGGCCTTCGCCGCGGGCTATGCCGGCAACGCCACCTGCGCGCCGTCGCGCGCCGCGCTCATGACCGGCCGGTATCCCACGCGGTTCGGGTTCGAGTTCACGCCCGCGCCCGTCGCGTTCGAGCGGATGGTCGGCACGGCGGCCGAACCGGGCGCGATCGTGAAGCCGAAGTTCTTTAAGGACCGCCTGGCGCAGATGCCGGCCGGCAGCACCGAGGCTTCGCCCGCTGCGGTCAACATGCTGAGCATGCCGGCCGGCGAGATCACCATCGCCGAGGTGCTGAAGGCCCGCGGCTACCACACCGTTCACCTCGGCAAGTGGCACCTGGGCGGCAAGGCGGGCTCGCGCCCCGAGGACCAGGGCTTCGACGAGAGCCTGGGCTTCATTTCGGGCGCCTCGATGTTCCTGCCCGAGAAGGACCCCGGCGTCGTCAACGCCAAGCAGCCCTGGGACCCCATTGACCGCTTCCTGTGGCCCAATCTGCCCTACGCGGTGCAGTACAATGGCTCGCCCATGTTCGCGCCCAAGGGCTATATGACCGACTATCTGGCCGACGAGGCGGTGAAGGCGATCAAGGCCAACCGCAATCGGCCGTTCTTCATCTACTTCGCTCCCAACGCGATCCACACGCCCCTGCAGGCGAAGAAGTCGGACTACGACGCTCTGCCGCAGATCAAGGACCACCGCCTGCGCGTCTACGGGGCCATGGCCAGGAACCTGGACGCCAACGTCGGGCGCATCCTGCAGACCCTCAAGGACGAGGGCCTCGACCAGAACACCCTGGTGATCTTCACTAGCGACAACGGCGGCGCCGGCTACATCGGCCTGCCCGACGTCAACCGCCCCTACCGCGGGTTCAAGTCGACCTTCTTCGAGGGCGGCATCCACGCACCCTTCTTCATGCGCTGGCCCGCGGCGATCCCGGCGAAGTCGACCTATCCCTATCCCGTGGGCCACGTGGACATCTTCGCCACGGCGGCGCGCGCGGCGGGCGCAACCGTCCCGACGGATCGCAAGATCGACGGCGTCGACCTGCTGCCGTTCGTCCAGGGTAAGGATCCGGGCCGGCCGCACCAGCTCATGTTCTGGCGTTCCGGGCAGTACAAGGTGGTTCGCGACGGCGACTGGAAGCTGCAGTCCAGCGAGGCGCAGAAGAAGGTGTGGCTGTTCAACCTGGCTGCCGACCCGACCGAGCAACACGACCTCTCGGCCAAGGAACCCGCACAGGTCCAGCGCTTGCTGGCCATGATCCGGGAGCAGGATGCGCAGAGCGTGAAGCCGATCTGGCCCTCGCTGCTGCAAGGTCCCGTCTTCGTCGACCACCCGAGCGGCCAGCCGCAGAAGCAGGGCGACGAATACATCCTCTGGGACAACTGAGGTGGCGTTCCTCCCGCCCTCGACCAACGACCGCTACCGGGGCAGTCCGGCCGCGGCGTGGTTCCTGGGCCTGGCGGCCGTTCTCACGCTCGGGCCGGGGCTGATCCACAGCTTCGCGCCCGACGGCGGCATGGTCAGCATCGCGCGGCTCGACGTCGGCGATCAGGCGGCGCTGGCGCGCAGCCTCTTTGCCTGGGAGGGCGCCACGCAGATCGCCTTCGGCCTCGGCCTCCTGGCGGTGGCGCTGCGCTATCGTCCCCTGGTGCCGCTGTTCCTGGCGCTGGTCATCGTCGAGCGCGCGCTGATGAGCCTGCAGGCCTGGGTCCTGCTCCCGGGCGCGCACCATCCGCCCGAACACTACGCGAGCCCGGTCACCGTCGCGCTGGCGCTGGGTTTTCTGGTGCTGTCGCTCCGCCCCAAGCAAGCCTAGCGCGACTTGCCGGCGTAGTAAGCGACCGCCGCCTGAGCCGCGCGGTCGTAGGCCTCGAGCTCCGGCTCGTAGACCGACGCCGCGCCGCCGTCGCGAGCGGTCAGGAAGTACTTCGCGTAGTGCGCATAGGCCTCGCGACACAGCCGGTCCCGCTCGGCGTCGCCGTAGTTCGACACGAAGCTCCTGTGGTTCTCCCACATGTAGCCCACGCAGGCCGTCTCGCGCGCCAGCCAGTCCAAGCGGCCGCCGTGCTCATCGCTGATCCGCTTGGCCACGCTGATACGCTCCTGCGCCACCGGGACGGAGAATCCGCCGTCCCGGACGTCCTTTTCGATCTGCTCCGCCTGGCTGATCAGGTCGGCCACGTCCTCGGGCGGCAGGCTGTCCTTCATCTGCGCCGCTTGCGTACGCAGTTGCCGGGCGAGGTCGAGCATCTTCTGTGGCGTGTCCTGCGCCTGGGCCGCCGGAGCGGCGAGGAGCGTCAGGGCGACGGCGAGATGCAGGAAGCGCATCTGGGGATCTCACTCTCTTGGGTGTCGGAATCGGCAGCCGAAAGCGGCCGCCCGCTCTTCTACGCGAGAATGCGGAGCGCGGACGCCATGGCCAAGCTGAAATCCGCGCGGGCTAGAACCCCTCGCCCGGCTTCGTCCGGATGTTGAGCTGGCCGGCCAACCCCGCCTTCCGGTGATGCTCGATGGCGTGCATGGCCGGCGACATGGCCATGTTTCGGAAGGCTTCCAGCGAGGGATACTCGGCCAGGGCCACGGCGTCCCAGAGCTCTTCCACATCACCCAACAGCAGGCCCGTGACGCGGCCTGAGTAGCGGATCTTGCCGCCCAAGCCCTCCACGAGCTTGCGCACCTCCTCGCCGTAACGGGCATAGGCCTCGGAACCCGTGAGGTGACCGTCCGACCCGTCCTCATATTCGGCGTTCGCCTTGAACCGCAGCAGGTTGACCATCACGAACGGCCCGTCTTCGGGCGCCCCGAAGAATTCCATGACCTGCTCCGGCCCGGGGAAGACCGCGTTTTCCACCTTCATCGGCCGCTCCTTGCGATGACGCCGTCGATCACGTCCACGATCTCGTCGGGGCTGTCCTCCTGCAGGAAGTGGCCCCCGCTCAGGGTGACGTGCGGCTGGCCCTTGGCGCCCGGCACGCGGGTCTGGAAGGGCGCCTCGCCGCCTCGCGTGATGGCGTCGCCGTCGCTGAAGGCGGTGACGAACGGCTTCTCGAACCGCTCCAGCACCTGCCAGGCCGCCAGGTTCTCGGCCACCGACGCGTGCTCCGCGGTCACCGGCACCAGGGTCGGGAACTGGCGGGCGCCCTCCTTGTAGGTCTCGTCCGGGAACGGCGCGTCGTAGGCGGCGACCTCGGCCTCCGAGAGTGTCCTTGCACTGCCGCCGTTCAGCAGGACGCCGATCGGCATCATGGGGACATTCTGGCTGAACTCGAGCCACGCCTTGAAGCCGTCGGTCATGCCGCCGCCCACCGGCAGACCGGTGTTCCCGACCACCACGCCGGCGAACAGGCCCGGATAGGCCGCCACCAAGCGCAGCCCGATCAGCCCGCCCCAGTCCTGGCAGAAGAGCGTGATGTCGCTAAGGCCCAGGCCGGTGAGCCACTGGCTCATCCAGTCCACATGGCGCTGGTAGGTGTAGTCGGTTCGCTTCGACGGCTTGTCCGAGCGACCGAAGCCCACGAGGTCGGGCGCGATCACCCGCCGTCCCCTGGCGACCAGCCCCTTGATGATGTGTCGGTAGAGATAGGCCCAGGAGGGCTCGCCGTGCATCAGCAGCACCACGGCCCCGTCGCGCGGCCCCTCGTCGACGTAGTGGATGCGCAAGGGCGTGCCATCGGCGTCGCGGACCTCGGCGTATCGCGGCGCATAGGGCCAGTCGGCCAGCCCCTCGAACCGCGCGTCCGGCGTGCGCAACACTTCCATTCCCCACCTCCCTGAATGATAGTGACACTATGCGTGTCATTACCTATCCCCGTCAACGTCGGCGTCGCCCCTCGACAGCCGCCCGCGACCTGGGCGAGATGGAGGCATGACGGTGGTCCAACTCAAGCCCCAGCCCGAGATCGCGGACGGACGCCGCCGCCGCGGCATGGACAACCGCGCCCGGATCGTCGCGGCGATGATCGAGATGGTCCGCGACGATGAGATCGCCCCCAGCGCCGAACGGGTGGCCGCGCGGGCCGACGTCGGTCTGCGGACCGTGTTCCGGCACTTCCAGGACATGGACAGCCTCTATCGCGAGATGTCCCTGGTCATCGAAGGCGAGATCCGCGCGATCGTGGACCAACCGCTGACTTCAAAGGCCGGGCCCGAGCGGGTCGTCGAACTGATCGACCGCCGCGCGCGCTGCTTCGAGACCATCGCCCCTTTCCGGCGCGCCGCCGAAGCGTTCCGTCACCGCTCCAAGTTCCTGGGCTCGGACTATGCGCGCCTCGTCGTCCAGCTCCGCGCCATCCTCGAGCGCGAGCTGCCGCCCGAAGCCGCGCGCGACCCTCTCAAGCTCGAGGCGCTGGACCTGCTGCTCTCCTTCGAGGCCTGGGCCCGGCTGCGGCGCGACCAGGGGCTGTCGGTCGAGCGCGCCCGGGCCGTGCTCGAGGCGGCGACCCGGCGCATCATCGGCTAAGCCCGGAACCGGCCGGCGCCCCGGCGATTGACTCCGCGAGGAGATCGCCATGTTCACACCTGAAGTCTTTTTCGGCCTGGGCGCCCTCGCCCTCCTGGCCGCCCTGGTCTGGGGCATCACCCAGTACAAGCGCCGCAACCGGGCCAATGATCCCGTCAGTGAGGCGGCGACGCGGGCGGAGTACGATCGTCCGGATAGCTACGAACGCGAAGAGCAGACGTTCCGCGACCAGGTTCGGCCGTCCTAGGCGGCTCAAGCCTCCAGCTCGATGTCCCAGTAGAGGTAGTCGAGCCAGCTTTCGTGCAGGTGGTGCGGCGGGAATTTGCGCCCGCGATCCTGCAGCTCATGGGCGCTCGGGCGGCGGGGCTTCATGCGTGGATGCATGTGCGCCTCGTGCGGAGTGCGGCCGCCCTTGGTGAGATTGCAGCGCGCGCAGGCGGTGACGATATTCTCCCACGTCGTGCGCCCACCCCGAGAGCGGGGAATCACATGGTCGAACGTCAGCTCGTCCGTGGTGGTGCAGTACTGACAGGTGAAGCTGTCGCGCAGGAACAGGTTGAAGCGGGTGAAGGCAGGGGGCCGGTCCTGGGCCACATAGCTCTTCAGCGACACCACGCTGGGCAGCTTCATCGCGAACGAGGGGGAGTGGACTTCCTGGTCGTAGGTGGAGACGACGTCCACGCGGTCGAGGAAGACCGCCTTGATCACTTCCTGCCACGGCCAGAGCGACAGGGGATAGTAGGAGAGCGGCCGGAAGTCTGCGTTGAGCACGAGACAGGGCCATCCGGAAGGTGGGGCCTTAAGCACCTGCATTGCAGGGCCTCCCGGAGCCGGTTCTCCGTGTGCGCCTGAAGGCGCTTATGACGGTCGACGTGGAACTGAAGACAGCACCTCAGCAACTGGAATCGACGTGACTAAGGAAAAATATAGGCCCGATTCGGAGACAACTCTACGACGGGAAAGGCCTGTCGGGCGCTGATCGCCTCGCCCTGTCTTCGAGAGGGCGAGGCTTCAGACGGCGCGGCTCATTTAGGCGCCGAGGCCCGCCGTCGAGAGGGCGGCGAAGAGGCCGAGGGCCAGCAGGAACACCGGGGCGATCCGGTCGAAGACGCGTTCGAAGCGCGAGAGGGTCATGACACACACCTTGAGTTTAAGTTCGAACCCCGGGGGAGCGGGGCTGTCCGTTCGGACAATCGGTAGATAGCAAAGATCTGAACACTGCACAGATCAGCGTTTTCACCGGACCGTTATGCGTTTGTGCACGGCGTCTGGATGCGGGCCGGCCACGCAAAAGGGGCCCGCTAGGGGGCCCCTCCGTCAGTTTCGACGTCTAGACGGGGAGGTCTAGGCTCCCAGGCTCACCGTCGCCACGGCCGCAGTGAGGCCGAGGAAGAGCAGGAACACCGGGGTGACACGGTCGAAGAACCGTTCAAACTTCGCGAGAGACATGACACACACCTTTCAGTTGGAACCCCAGGGGAGTGGGGCGCTTTTCTATTTGAACAACGCTCAGATAGGACTCCATCTGATCGTCGTCAAGATATCTGTACAGCGCTTAGATATGAAATTATGGTAAGGTCCATGAGCCAGCCGAAGAGCGCCGCCGAGCCCCGTCCATACCACCACGGCGACTTGCGCCGCGCGCTCGTGGACGCCGCCCGCAGGTTGCTCGAGGCCGAGGGCCCCAGCGCGCTCTCCCTTCGGGCGGTGGCGCGCGAGGCCGGGGTCAGCCCCGCCGCGCCCTATCATCACTTCAAGGACAAGTCCGAGCTGATGGAGGCGGTGGCCCAGGAAGGCTGGGACACGCTGAACGCCCAGATGGCCGAGGCCAAGGCGCGCGACACCGGCCCGCACCAACTGACCGCGCTCGGCATCACCTACGTCTGCTTCGCCCGCGAAAACCCGGCCCTTTACCGCGTCATGTACGACATGGTGCGGGAGAAGGAGGGTCTGCCCGTGGACGTGCAAGACAACAAGGACAGCGCCTACTGCATGGTGCGCGACACCATGGTCGAGCAAGGCGCCGATCCGGCCGAGGGGACGCACCTGGAGCTCGCCACCATCGCCGCCTGGTGCGGCGCGCACGGCCTGGCCGAGATGGCCGGCTTCAAACAGTTCGAGCCCCTCAAGGAGGCCCTAGGCGGCGAACGCCCCTTCCTCGACGCCGTGCTCAGCCACATGGGCCTGTTCGCGCCGCGGCACACGGGCTGCTAAAGGCTCGCGGGTGTTCGTCACCCGCTTCGCACCCTCCCCCACGGGATATCTGCACAAGGGCCATGCCTTCTCGGCGTTGACCGCCTTCGAGGCGGCGCGCGCCGCAGGCGGCCGGTTCATCCTGCGCATCGAGGACATCGACGCCACGCGCTGCCGCCCGGAGTTCGAGGCGGCGATCTACCAGGATCTCGCTTGGCTCGGCCTCGAGTGGGAGCAGCCTGTGCGCCGCCAGTCCGAACACCTCGAAGACTATCAGGCCGCCCTCTCGCGCCTCGAGGCCGACGGGATGCTCTACCGCTGCTTCCGCACCCGCAAGGAGGTGGCCGAGGCCATGGCGTCGGCGCCGCATGGACAGATGGAGGTGTTCCGCGGCGGGCCCCTGCCCCGTGGCGAGGAGATGCGCCGCCTGGCCGCCGGCGAGCCTTTTGCCTGGCGGCTGTCGCTGGACGCCGCGGCCCGCAAGCTGGGCGGCTTCGGCGGACTGTCCTTCGTGGAGGGCGAGGTCGAGATGACGGCCAAGCCCGAGCTCGGCGGCGACGTGATCCTGGCGCGGAAGGACGTGGGTGTCGCCTACCACCTCGCCGTCACGGTGGACGACGCGCTGCAGGGGATCACCCACGTGATCCGCGGCTGCGACCTCTTCGAGGCGACGCATGTCCAGCGCCTGCTGCAGGCGCTGCTTGGCCTGCCGACGCCGGCCTACCGCCACCACGACCTGCTGCTCGGCCCCGACGGCAAGCGCTTCGCTAAACGCGACCGCTCGGAAACCCTGCAAGCCTTGCGGGAAGGCGGCATGAGCTCGGGCGAGCTTCGCGGGGAACTCGGCTTTGACTGACGCCGCCGCCCCGACCGCCGGGCCCTCCCGCGGAGTGGCCCTGGCCGTGCTGGTGCTGGGCGCCTGCATCATCGGGCTGGCCGCGATCCTGGTGCGCCTGAGTGACGCTGGTCCGACCGCGACTGGGGTCTGGCGCCTGGTCTTCGCCGCGCCGCTGCTGGCGGTGATGGCCGCGCGGACCGGCGGCTTCGGCGGCGCCCCGTCGAAGTGGGCCTTGCTTGCCGGCTTGTTCTTCGCCCTCGACCTCGGGTTCTGGCATTACGGCATCCAGTACACCTCGGTGGCCAACGCCACGGTGCTCACCAACCTGACGCCGGTGGTGGTCACCGCCTTCGCCTGGATCTTCCTGCGCCAGCGGCCGCGTGCGCTGTTCCTGGCCGCCGTCGCCGCCGCGGTCGCGGGCGCCTCGATGATGGCGATCGAGAAGACGGGCGGGACGCCGCGCAACCAGCCGCTGGGCGACACCCTCTCGCTGATCACGGCGGTCTGGTACGCGCTCTACTTCCTGACCATGGCCGAGGGCCGCAAGGCTGAGACCGCCAGCCGCCTGATGTTCTGGGCCAGCGTCACCGGCGCGCCGCTGCTGCTGGCCGCGGCCGTCATGCTTGGCGAGCGACTGGTCCCGGCGACGACTGCCGGCTGGGCCGCCTGCGTCGGACTGGGCCTGATGCACGTGGCCGGGCAGGGCTCCATCGCCTGGGCCATGGGCCGGCTGCCGACGCCCACGGCCTCGGTCGTCGTGCTGGTCCAACCGGTGGTGGCCGCGATCCTGGGCTACGTGCTCTTCGCGGAGGCCATCGGCCCGCTGCAGGGCCTGGGCGCCGCGGTGGCACTGGGCGGCATCGTCCTGGCGCAATGGGCGTCTCGGAAGTCGGCTAGCTGAGCCCCCAGGCCGCTCGCGCCGTCTCGATGCGTTCGAGCTTGGCGTGGAAGGCCGTCCAGTCGTCGCGCTGGTCGATGTCGGCCCAGATCGCCTCGATCTGGTCGATCAGCAGTTCCTCGGGCTCGGCCTGCGCGAAATAGGGCTGCGAGAGGCGCTCCGGCCGCTCGGCCTCATAGCCTGCGAGCCGCCGCCGGAAGTCGGCGAAATCCTCGCCTGCATAGAGTGCTGTCCGAGGTCCAGCCAGCGCCCGGTCCTCGCGTCCACCGAACCAGTCGAAGAAGAACGGCTCCCATCGCAGGGCGTCGCCACCCTCGGCCATGGCTCCGAACGCCGCCTGCACGAGCTGGGCGTCCTCCTCGTCGGAGCGCGGCCGCACGCCCAGGCGGGCCAGCATCGCCGCCATCAGCTCGCGGCGATAGGCCGGTCCGAACCCGTTCAGCGCGTCGACCAGCGGATCGCTCTCGGTCACCAGGCTCAGGCAGCCCGCGAGCTGCTGCAGGTTCCAGAACACCGCTTCGGGCTGGCGGCCGAAGCTGTAGAGCCCCGCGTGGTCGAAATAGGCCGCCACGAAGTTCGGGTCCGACTTCGGCAGGAAACGGTAGGGCCCGTAGTCGAAGCTCTCGCCGGTGATGTTCATGTTGTCGGTGTTGAGCACGCCGTGGACGAAACCCGCCGCCATCCAGCGCGCGGTCAGGCGGGCCGCCTTACCGGCGACCGCTTGGAGGAGCGCCGCCGGTTGGTCATTCGCACCTTCCAGCTCGGGATAGTAGAGGCCGACGACGTGGTCGACGAGCTGGCCGACGCGATCCTTCGCCTCGAAGTAGGCGTGCCGCTGGAACGTGCCGAACCGGACGTGGCTGTGCGACAGGCGCACCAGGACCGCCGAGCGCGTGGGGCTGGGCTCGTCGCCACGCTCCAGCGCCTCCCCGGTCTCGACGAGCGAGAAGGAACGCGATGTGGGGACGCCCAGCGCCTCCAGCATCGCGGTGGCCAGAACCTCTCGCACGCCACCCTTCAGCGTCAGCCGACCATCGCCCTGCCGCGACCAGGGCGTCTGGCCTGAGCCCTTCGTACCGAGGTCGAGGAGCCGATCGGTCCCCGCCTCGCGGAGTTGGGCGAAGAGGAAGCCGCGACCGTCGCCGAGCTCGGGATTGTAAACGCGGAACTGGTGGCCGTGGTAGCGCTGGGCCACGGGCGGATCGATGTTGCCGGGCAGCGGCCGGAAGCGGCCGAAGTGGCTTAGCCACTCTTCGTCGCTCAGCGTGTCCAAGCCGACGGTCGCGGCGGCGCGGTCGTTGCGGTAGCGCAGGATCGTGGCGGGAAAGTCGGCCGCCTCCACCGGATCGCCGAACTCGCGGCCCAGGGCCGGGAACTGCGGATCGGGGCGGTAGGTCGGCGAGACGGGCATCGCGATCAGCTAACCGCCGACGCCCGGTCCGGCTAGCGGATTCCGAGGAAGCCCAGCACGGCCAGGACGACGACCACCAGGCCGACGAGGTAGATGATGCTGTTCATCAGCGAGCTCTCCGGGTCAGGTCCCTCGACAGGGGCGACTAACGCGGGTTCTCGCCGACCTGTTCCCGTCTAGCCGATCCGCACGCCCATCCCGCCGTCCACAGGGAGCACCGCGCCGGTGATGAACTTCGCCTCGTCGGAGGCCAGGAACAGGGCCGCATATGCGGTGTCCCACGCCGTGCCCATCTTGCCGCCCAGGGGGACGCGGGCGTCGCGCTCGGCGCGCACCTCGGCCTGGCTGCGGCCGCTCGCGCCAGCGATGCCGGCCACGGCCATGGGCGTGTCCATGAGCCCTGGCTGGATGGCGTTGCAGCGGATGCCGTAGCGGGCCTGGCTTTGGGCCGTGGAGGTGGTCAGGCGGTTCACTGCCGCCTTGGAAACCTCGTAGGCGACCTGGATCCCTCCCGCCCTCGCCGCGAGCGACGAGACGTTGACGATGGCCCCCGAGCCCTGTTCGCGCATAACACCCAGGACGGCCTTGGTGACCAGCCACATTCCCTTGAGGTTCACCGACAGGATGCGGTCGAACGCCGCCTCGTCGATCTTGTGCACCGGTCCGTCGCCGCCGCCGATGCCGACGTTGTTGGCCAGGATGTCGATCCGGCCGAGGCGCGCCATCGCCTCGGTCACGATGGCCGCCGCGTCGGCCGCGCGGGTGACGTCGGCCTGCAGGGCGAAGGCCTCGTCGCCCGCCTCGCGGATCAGCGCCGCCGTCTCCTCCGCCCGCTCGCCGACCCGGTCGACGCACAGCACCCGCGCCCCTTCGCGGGCGAACAGGATCGCCATGGCTCGCCCGTTGCCCACCGTGTCGCCAGGCGTCTGGCCCGCGCCGACGACGACGGCCGCCTTGCCCTCCAGCCTGCCCGCCACCTCAGTAGCCCTTCAGTTCGGGATCGAGGGTCTGGCCCTTGTCCAGCTGTACGCCGAAGGTGTTCAGGATCATCGAGACCTGGGTGTACTGGCCGGTGGTGAAGACCACGTCCATGCACTGCTTCTGGGTGAAATGCTTGCCCAGCTCGGCCCAGGTCGCGTCGCTGACGAAGTAGTCCTTGTGCAGTTCGTCGGTCGCGCGGATCAGGGCCGCGTCCGCCGCGCTCCAGCCGGCGTCGGCGCCGCGCTTGATCGCCTCGATCTCGGCCTCCGTCAGCCCCGAGTTCAGGCCGATCCGCGTGTGCTGGGTGAACTCGTAGCCCGACTTGCAGAGGTAGCCCACGCGCAGGATCACGATCTCCCGCTCGCGCGCCGGCAGGTCGTTGCGCCGCGACAGCACATAGCCGCCCCAATCGTTGAACCGCTTCAGGGCCTTGGGCGCGTGCGCCAGGGTGCGGAAGATGTTCAGCACGCCCATGGTCCCATTGCGCACCGGCTCCAGCGCTTCGGACTGTTCTGGCGTCAGCTCGGAATCCTGCAGCGGCGCGACGCGGGGCTTGGACAGTCTCATGGCGTTTCCTCGAACATCCGGTCTGTTTCCGCCGCACCTTAGAGGCGCGGCCCGATTTCGCTAGAGCGGCCGCGTCGCGGTTGTTACCCAGGCCCCATGGCCACGCGTTCGACGCTGGAATTCCTGAAGACCGAGACCGGCTCCGGGCTGCTGCTGGGGGCCGCCGCATTGCTCGCCATCGTCTGGGCGAACTCGCCGTGGGCCGGCGCCTACGCGGCCATCACCGACCACCCCATCGCCATCCAGTTCGGTCCGTTCGCCGAGCAGATGAGCGTGGCGAAGTGGGTGAAGACGGCGCTGATGCCGATCTTCTTCTTCGTCGTCGGCCTGGAGATCAAGCACGAGATCCTCCGGGGCGAGCTCTCCAACCCGCGCCGCCTGGCCCTGCCCGTCCTGGCGGCCGTGGGCGGCGTCGTCGTGCCCGCCCTGCTCTATGTCGCCGTCAACGGCCTGCGCGGCGGGCATCTGCAAGGCTGGCCGATCCCTACCGCCACCGACATCGCCTTTGCGCTCGCGGCGCTGGCGGTCGCCGGCCCGCGCCTGCCGCCGACGCTGCGGACCTTCCTGCTCACCCTGGCCATCGCCGACGACCTGGTCGCCGTGGTCCTGATCGCGGTGTTGTTCACCGCCGAACTTCAGTTCCCGATGCTGGCCGGCGCGGCCGTGACGTTGGCGGTGCTGGCGGCCATGGGCCGCTGGCGAGCTGCGCCCTACTCCTTCTGGGCGGTGGGCGGCCTGCTGCTGTGGGGCTTCACCCTGAAGTCGGGGGTCAACACCTCGCTGGCCGGTGTGGCGGCCGCGTTGTGCATGCCGTTGGGTCCGAAGCGGCCGGGCGGCCAGGGCGTGCTGCAGGAGACCATGCAGGCCCTGCACCCCTATGTGGCGTTCTTCATCCTGCCGGCCTTCGCCTTCATGGCGGCCGGCTTCCCACTTGCCGGTGAGGCGGGCGGCGCGATCTTCGGCACGGTGAGCCTTGGCGTGGCGGCGGGTCTGTTCTTCGGCAAGCAGGTCGGCGTCTTCGGAGCCGCCGCGCTGGCCATCGGCCTGAAGTGGGCGCGCAGGCCGACCGGCGCCAAGTGGCTGGAACTGTACGGCGTCTCGGCGCTCTGTGGCGTCGGCTTCACCATGAGCCTGTTCATCGGCGCGCTGGCCTTCCCCGCGGCCGATGCGTTTGACGAGGCCCAGGTGCGCGCCGGCGTGGTGCTGGGCTCGCTGGCCTCGGCGCTGCTGGGCGTCACACTGCTCTCGATCAGCGCCGCCCGCCGGGGCCGTGAGGCGGCGCCCTAGGGCCTGCGTCCTGCGCACAATGGGCTTGCCGCCCGCGCGGAGTTGGCGTCCGGTAGCCCGGCTAACGGCGGCATGAGGGGCGGTACGATGACGACCTTTCGACTCAACGGCCGACAGGTCTCGGTCCAGGCGCCGGACGACGCGCCGTTGCTCTGGGCGATCCGCGACGAGATCGGCCTGACCGGCACGAAGTTCGGTTGCGGCATCGGCGCCTGTGGGGCGTGTACGGTGCATGTGGACGGCGACGCGGTGCGTTCGTGCGTCACGCCGGTCGGCGCGGTGGCGGGTCGCGCGGTCACCACCATCGAGGGCCTGGATCCCAAGGGACAGCATCCGCTGCAGACGGCCTGGATCGAGGCCCAGGCGCCGCAGTGCGGCTACTGCCAGTCGGGCCAGATCATGCAGGCCGCCGCCCTCCTGAAGGCGACGCCGCATCCGACCGACGCCGAGATCGACGCGACCATGACCGGTAACCTCTGCCGCTGCATGGCCTACATCCGCATCAAGCGCGCCATCAAGGCCGCCGCCGCCAAGGGAGTGAAGGCATGAACGCCATCGACCTCTCGCGCCGCAGCTTCCTGGTCAGCGTCACGGCCGCCGGCGCCGCATTCACCCTCGCGGCCCCGGTCCAGGCGGCCGGCGCCTATGAGCCGACGATCTGGTATTCCATCGACCGTGACGGCGTGATCACCGTCCATGTGATCCGGGCCGAGATGGGCCAGCACGTGGGCACCGCCATCGCCCGCATCGTAGCCGACGAACTCGAGGCCGACTGGTCGAAGGTGCGCATCGACCATGTCGACAGCGACCCGAAGTGGGGGCTGATGGTCACCGGCGGCTCCTGGTCCGTCTGGCAGAGCTATCCGCTCTACAGTCAGGCCGGCGCGGCGGGCCGCATCGCACTGATCGAGGCCGGCGCCAAGCTGCTGGGCGCGACGCCTGCCGACTGCGTGGCCCGCGGCGGCGCGGTGGTGGCCGGCAAGCGCTCGGTCTCGTACGGCGAGATCGTCGCCAAGGGCGACCTCAGCCGCAAGTTCACCGCCGAGGAGTTGGCGAAGCTGCCGGTCAAGAAGGCCGCCGACCACAGGATCGTCGGGAAGCCGGGCCAAGCCTGGGACATCCCCGCCAAGACCAACGGCCAGGCCAGGTACGGCCTCGACGCCAAGGTCCCCGGGATGGTCTACGCCCGGCCCAGGCTGCCGCCCACCCGCTACGGCTCGGTGGTCAAGGCCATCGACGAGACCGAGGCGAAGAAGGTCCCGGGCTACATTCGCGCCATCGCCCTGGACGACCCGTCGGGCACGGCGCCCGGCTGGGTCATGGTCTATGCCGACAGTTTCATCGCCGCCGATCGGGCGGCCGAGGCGCTGAAGGTCACCTGGACGCCGGGGGACACCGCCAAGGTGTCCGAGGCCGACCTGCAGGCCCGCGCCAAGGCCCTGATCGCGGACAAGACCACGAGCGCGCAGGTGGTCGAGGACCCCGGCGTCGAAGCCGCGTTCGCCGGCGCCAAGTCCACGCTGGAACGCACCTACACCACCGCCACCGCCCTCCATTTCCAGATGGAGCCCGTCAACGCCCTGGCCTTCGAGAAGGACGGGATGTTCGAGATCCACACCGGCAACCAGTGGCAATCGCTGGTGCTGCCTTGGCTCGCCAAGGCGCTCGACCGCAAGGAAGAGACCATCGTCCTGCGCACCTACATGCTGGGCGGCGGCTTCGGTCGGCGGCTGAACGGCGACTATGCGGTGCCGGCGGCGCTGGCCTCCAAGGCGATCGGCGGCAAGCCGGTGAAGATGGTCTGCACCCGGGCCGACGACACGCGGTTCGACAGCCCCCGCTCGCCTTCGGTGCAGACGCTGCGGATGGCGTTCGGGGAGGCGGGCCGGGTGACGGCTATGGACCACGCCGCCTGCGCCGGCTGGCCCACCAAGGCCATGGCCCCGTTCTTCATGCCCAAGGGCAAGAACGGCCAGGCCTACGACCCGTTCGCCATCGCCGGCGCCGACCACTGGTACAACGTAGGCGCCCAGCGGGTGCGGGCCATCGAGAACGACCTGGCCAACCGCGCCTTCCGACCGGGGTGGCTGCGCTCGGTCGGGCCGGGATGGACCAACTGGGCGCTGGAGAGCTTCCTGGACGAGGCGGCGCTGGCCGCCGGCGTCGACCCGCTGGCCTTCCGCCTGCGGATGCTGGACGCCACGGGCCGGAACGCGGGGTCCGCGCCCAACGCCGTGGGCGGGGCGAAACGCCAGGCGGCGGTGTTGAAGCGGGCCGCCGACAAGGCGGGCTGGGGTACGCCCCTGCCGAAGAACACCGGACTGGGGCTGGCGACCAGCTTCGGCCAGGAGCGCGACATGCCGACCTGGGTCGCCTGCGCGGCCCGCGTGGCGGTCGACCCCGCCAGCGGGGCAGTCAAGGTGGAGAAGCTGACCCTGGTCGCCGACGCCGGCATCATCGTCCATCCGGACGGCGCCCTGGCGCAGATGGAAGGCGCGGCGCTGTGGGGCATGAGCCTGGCGCTGTTCGAGGGATCCGCCTTCGAGAACGGCGAGGTGAAGGACACCAACCTCGACACCTATTCGCCGCTGCGGATGGGCGACGTACCCGATGTGGAGGTGGAGTTCATCGCCAGCGGCGAGGCGCCCGTGGGCCTGGGCGAGCCGGCGACCACGGTGGTGGGGCCCGCCATTGGCAACGCCATCTTCCGGGCTGTGGGCGCGCGCGTCCGCGACCTGCCGATCCGACCTGAGGCGGTGAAGGCCGCGATCAAGGCGTAGGGTCGGCGCGCCCTTCGCGGGGTTCGGGGAGAGGACAGAGGACGGCGCCGCGCCTCAAGGGTCGCAAGGCGCCGCCTCAATCGCATCGCCCCTAGAGCTGGGCCAGCATGTAGTCGGCCGACGAGACCTTGAACTCGCCGCCCTGCTCGACGTTGAGCTCGCTCACCACCCCGTCCTTGACGATCATCGAGTAGCGCTGCGAGCGCTTGCCCAGGCCGAACTTCGAGCCGTCCATTTCCAGGCCGACGGCCTCGGTGAAGGCGCCGTTGCCGTCGCCCAGCATCACGATGTCGTCGCCCACCGCCTGATCCTCGGCCCAGGCGCGCATCACGAAGGCGTCGTTCACCGACAGGCAGGCGATCTCGTCGACGCCCTTGGCCTTCAGGTCGGGCGCATGTTGCTTGAAGCCCGGCAGGTGCTTGGCCGAACAGGTGGGCGTGAAGGCGCCCGGCACCGCGAACAGGGCCACGGTCTTGCCCTTGAAGAAGTCCTCGCTCTGGATCGGCTTCGGCCCTTCGGCGGTCGCCTGCGTCAGGGTCACGTTCGGCAGCTTGTCGCCCACTTTGATCGTCATCGGGGGTCTCCTCGTCTGGGGTAGGTCCGCCTGATAAACGAGAAGCGCGACGTCGGTAACGGGGATTTCTGACGACCTGCGCCGCGACCCCTTGATGTCGCCACGATCCAACCGAATCTTGGGGCCATGGAAAGCGGCTTCCTTTCGGGCCAGATGCTGATCGCCATGCCGGGCATCGGCGATCCCCGCTTCGAGCGGTCGCTGATCCTCGTCTGCGCGCATGACCGCGACCACGCCATGGGCGTCGCGGTGAACCGGCCCGTCGAGGGCCTGACGGTGCCCGACCTCTTGGAGCGCCTGGAGATCAAGACCACCGACGACCTCGACGAAGGTATGGTCCTGCTGGGCGGGCCGGTGGAGATGGAGCGCGGCTTCGTCGTCCACACCGACGACTACCACGCCGAGCACAGCCTGGGCGTCGAGGGCGGCCTGGCGCTCACCACCACCCGCGAGGTGCTGGAGGCCATGGGGCGGCAGGACCCCGCACCACGCCGCGCCATCCTGGCGCTGGGTTACGCGGGCTGGGGCAAGGGTCAGCTGGAGCGCGAGATCCGCGAGAACGTCTGGCTGACCGTCGAAGCCGACGAGGCTCTGGTCTTCGACGACGACTACGAGACCAAGTGGACCCGCGCCCTGGGCAAACTGGGCATCGACCCGCAGTTCCTCAGCGCGGAGGCGGGTCAGGCATAGGCGCGGTCCAGCCGCCGCCCAGCGCCTGGTAGAGCGCCACGGCGGCGTTCAACCGGTCGGCCCGCACCTGCACCAGCAGCAGATCCGCCGCCAGCAGGCCGCGCTGCGCCTCGAGCTGGTCGAGGTAGGGCGAGTAGCCCGCCTTGTAGCGGTTGGTCGCCAGGCGGTAGGCCTCTGCCAGCGCCGCCCGCTGGGCCGCCACGCCGGTCTCCTGCTCGGCGGTGAGGTCGACGGCGGCCAGCGCGTCCTCCACCTCGCGGAATGCATTCAGCGCGGTCTTGCGA
Source organism: Phenylobacterium sp. FG114 (assembly GCF_057809855.1). Classification (NCBI taxonomy): domain Bacteria; kingdom Pseudomonadati; phylum Pseudomonadota; class Alphaproteobacteria; order Caulobacterales; family Caulobacteraceae; genus Phenylobacterium; species Phenylobacterium sp. FG114. The sequence goes on from NZ_JBMDKU010000015.1 coordinate 131,227, forward strand.
TAGGCGAAGGCCGCCTGGTCGCGACGGGCCACGGCGGCCTCCTGCTGGGCCCGCAGCCGGCCGGCGTCGAGGATCGGCGCCAGCACGCTACCGCCTACCGAGAAGATGCCGATCTCGTCGCTCAGCAGGCTGGAGGCCACGTAGCCGCCGGACGCCGTGAGCTGGATGTTGGGCATGAACGCCGCCCGCGCCGCGTCCAGCGAGCGATCGGCCGCCGCGACCGACCTCTCGGCCTGGGCGATGTCGGGCCGCCGGCGGAGCAGCGCCGACGGCAGCCCGGACGGCACGGTCGGGTTGGAGAGCGCCGCCAGCGCCACACCGCGCTCGATGGCGCGCGGGTTCTCGCCCAACAGCAGGCTCAGTCCATCCTCCTGCCGGCGGATCGCCAGTTCCGCGACCGGGATTTGCTGCTCCGTGGCATGGTAGTCGGCCTCGGCCTGCCGCAGGTCCAGCAACGTGCCGTAGCCGGCGTCGGCGCGGCGACGGATCAGCTTCAGCGCCTCGCCCCTTGCGGCCAGGGTCTCGCGCAGCACCAGCAGGCGGGCGTCCAGGCCTCGCAGCGTGATGTAGCCCCCCGCCGCCGAGGCGGCGACGGCCAGGCGGACGTTGTCACGCGCCGCTTCGGTGGCCAGCAGCCCCTCGCGCGCCGCCGCGCTGGCGTTGGCGAGCCGCCCGAACAGGTCGGCGTCGTAAGACACCTGGAGCTGTGCCTGCCCGGCCCATTGCTCACGCGGCGTCCCGAAGGGGCTCACGTCCCGCTGGCGGCCGCCGCCGCCCGCGGCGCTCAGGTTGGGAAGCCTCTGCGCCTCGGCGAGGCGGAACTGAGCCCGCGCCTCGGCGACCCGCCCGGCGGCGATGGCGATGTCGGTGTTGTTGGCCAGCGCATGCTCGACAACCGCGGCCAGCGCCGGGTCGCCGAACGCGGTCCACCAGCGCGCGTCCACCGTCGCCTCGGCGGTCGGGGCCTCGCGCCACGCGCCCGGCGGGCTCACCGTTGCGGCCGCCGGCGGGCCGGCACGGGGCCCGGCGCAGGCCGCCAGCGCGCTCGCCGCGGCCAGGACGATCAGGCGCTTCACTTACCGCCCCGCGTATCGACCCGCGCCTCGACCGACATGCCGGGCCGCAGCCGCAGCGCCCAGGTCTGGTTGGGGTCGATGGCGATCCGCACCCCGATCCGCTGCGGCACCTTCACGAAGTTGCCCGTGGCGTTGTCCGGCTTCAGGACCGCGAACTCCGACCCCGCGCCCGGCGAGATCTGCTCCACGCGGCCGGTCAGCGTCGCCCCGCCCAGGGCGTCGACCCGCAACGTCGCCTTCTGGCCGGGCGCCATACGCACCGTCTGGGCTTCCTTGAAGTTGGCGATCACCCACCGCTCCGCCGGGATCACGGCCATGAGCTGGACGCCGTTGGTGACGTACTGGCCCAACCGCACGCCCACCTCGCCCACCTGCCCGGCCTCCGGCGCGCGGATGACGGTGTGCTCCAGGTCGACCTCGGCGATCGCCAGCGCCGCGCGCGCGGAGGCGACGTTGGCTTCCAGGCCGTCGCGCCCGACGTCCACCGTGCGGATGTCCTGGCGGGCGATCTCGCTGGCCGCCTGCGCCTGTCGCACCTGGGCTTCGGCCTGGCGCAGCGCCGCCCGCGTCTGGTCCTGCTCGCGCACCGACACCGAGCCGTCGCGCACCAGCTCGTCCACGCGCGCCATGTCGGCCCGGGCGCGGGCGAGCTGCGCTTGCGCGCTGGCCAACGCCGCGGTCTGGCCTTGCAGTCCGGCCGAGCGCGAGGCGCGGGCCTGCCGGCTGTTGGCCAGCGCGGCTTCGGCGGCGGCCAGCGCCGCGCGCGCCTGCTCCCGCTTCGCCACGTAGCCGCGGTCGTCCACCAGCGCGAGGATCTGGCCGCCGCGCACCTGCTGGTAGTCCTTGACCTGCACCGAGGTGACGTAGCCGCTGACCTGTGGCGCGATCACCGTCGTGCGGCCGCGGACGTAGGCGTTGTCCGTCGTCTGCACCGTCCCTCGGAAGGGCGGCAGACCCCAGCTGGCCAGGATCACCAGCACCGCGACGAGCGCGCCGGCGATGGCGAGGCCGGTCACCAGCGGACGCTGCGGCGCGGGCCGCCATGGGGCCCTGGGCGGCGCGGCGCCGGCGGCTGCGGTTTCGGTCTGGCTCATGCAGGGCTCTCCGCTTGCGCGGCCCGCCGTCGGCGGATCGTGTTGAAGACGATGATGTAGGCGAGGTAGGCGGCGGTCAGCAGCGCGAGGATCGCCACGAACCGGAAGGTGTCGTTGAAGGCCAGGACGTTGGCTTCCCGCAGCATCGACTGCGCCAACAGGCCCGCGCCCTGCGCGCCTCGGGCGAGAGGATCGACCACCGCCCCGCCCAGCGTCGAAGCGCCGGCCTGGATCCTGGCCGCCACCTGCGGATCAAAGCCGGCCAGCTTCTCGGACAGGGCCGCCGCATGCGCCCGCGCGGCCGCGGTTTGGTAGCTGCCCAGCAGCGCCGAGCCGGCGAGGCCGCCGAGGTTCTGGGTGGTGCTGAACAGCACGATGAAGGTGACGAAGTGATCGCCGCCGCGGCTCAGCATCCGCAGGAAGCCATAGATCAGGGCGGGTCCGATGAAGAGGGTGGTGCCGAAGCCGATCAGCGCCTGGCTGAGGTAGAGCTGTTCCGGACGGGTCAGGTTCGTGGCGTGGCTGTCGAGCCAAGCGGCGAGCGCGATGACCAAGGCCGCCGAGAGCACCAGATAGGGCAGCCGCTGCTCGGAGAGTGTCAGCGCCGCGACCGCCACGCCCAGCACCATGGCCGCGCCGACCAGCGCGAACAGGACCCGCAGCTGATCGTTGTTGAGGCCGCCGGCCGTGAGAAGGCCCACCGAGCCATAGGTTTGCTCCGCCAGCGCCAGCCGCACCAGCAGCGACACGGCCACGAAGCGCATGATGTCCAGCGTGCCCACCCAGCGGGTCTGCAGCAGCGGCCGCGCGCGATTGTGCTCCACCAGGATGGCCGCGGCGAACAGCGGCACGGCCGCGGCCAGCGCCCATCCGAGCCACGGCGTGTCGGTCCACCACAGCAGCCGCCCCAAAGCGAGCACCCCGCAGAGCAGCAGCATGGCCGGGATGGTCAGTCCGAGCGTGACGAGATCCAGGCGCTCGAACTGGCGGCTGCGGTCGCTGGGCGGCAGCGGCAGGGCGGCGACCACCGCGAGCGTCGCCAGCGCGACGCCGAACTCCATCAGGTGCAGGCCGCGCCAGTGGTCGGCGGCCAGCATCTCGACCGGGGCCATCCGGGCGAACACTGGCCCCAGTTGCGTGAGACTGATGCCGCCGAGCAGGGCCATGGGCCGCAGCCTGATCGGGAACGCCTGCAGCAGAAAGTAGACGGTCATGGTGATCAACGCCGCGGCCGCCATGCCACTGACGGCCCGGATCACCACGGCGGCCGCGAACGTCGGCCAGGCCAGCTGCAGCAGCGCCGCCAAGGCATAGGCGACAAGCAGGACGATGGTGACCTGCGGGATGCCGAACTGCGCCCGCGCCTTCACCAGGCTGAGGTTCGCGGTCGCGTTGAAGGCCACATAGATCGCCGGCAGCCAGCTCAATTCGACCACATAGGCGCCGAGCTCGCCGGCGAGGTTCGGTACGTTCACCGTCACCAGTGAATTGCCGAAGGTGGAGCCGATGCCCGTGAGCACGGCCGCGAAGCCGTACAGAACGCGCCGCTGCGGGGTGTGGATCGGCGAATAGGGCGAGCCCGGGAAGAGCGGCCGCTCCTCCGGCGCGAACGCGTACGGCTCGCCACTGGCCCTGGTCGACATGGTCTCGCCCCGTCCGGCGTCAGGCGGCCGCAAGACCCGCGTGACGCTCCCACGGCGTGAACTCTAGGCCGCTTGCGCCGGGGCTCAAGCCCGCCGTCGTCTGGCCGTCTCCTGGCCGGACGCCTTGGCTGGCCTAGCCGCGCGCCTTCACGGGCGCGGCGCCGTCCACGTAGCTTTCGTTCAGGTAGACCTCGGCCTCCTGAGCCGACAGCGCGGGCGCATAGCCGAAGCCCTGGCCATAGTCGCAGCCCAGCGACAGCAGGTGGCGGGCCATGCCGGCGTTCTCGACGCCCTCGGCCACCACTTCCATGTCCAGGTCCTGGCCCAGCTTGACGACCGACGAGACGATCTTCGCTGACCCTTCGTTGGTGGCCATGGTGCGCACGAAGTAGCGGTCGATCTTCAGCGTGTCGAACGGCAGGCGCGTCAGGTAGCTCAGCGACGAGAAGCCGGTCCCGAAATCGTCCAGCGCCAGCGCCGCGCCGGCGGCCCGCAGGTTGCGCAGGATGATCGCGGCCTTGTCCGGGTCGCGCATGACGTCGCTCTCGGTCACCTCGAGCTTCAGCGCGCCGGGCGGCAGGTCCGCGTCGTGGCGGATCTGCTCGACGTCCGAGACTAGGTCGGGTCGTTCCAACTCGCCGGTGGACAGGTTCACGGCGACGGTCAGTTCGCCGGCGGCCCGGTGGCGCTTGCGCCAGGCGCCGAGCTGGCGGGAGGCCTCGCGCATCATCATGGCGCCCAGTTCGGGCATCAGGCCCATCTCGTCGCAGAGCGGCAGGAACTGCTCGGGCATCAAGAGGCCCCGGCGCGGGTGGCGCCAGCGGACCAGCGCCTCGAACCCGGAGAGAGCCCCGGTCGAGAGGCGCACGATGGGCTGGTAGAACGGGGTCAGCTCGCCCCGACGCAAGGCGCCCTTGAGATCGCCTTCCAGTGCGAGGCGCGACAGGCCGTCGGTTTCCAGGCTGCGACCATAGGCGGCCGCGCCGCCCCGGCCGTTACTCTTCGCCGCCTCGACCGCCAGCTCGGCGCGGCGCAGCAGCTCGGCGGCCTCGGGAGCCTCCTCGCCGCCCGGCGCTTCCACGGCGCCGATCGACAGAGTGGGGTGGATGTCGAAGCCCGCCACCCGGAGGGGCTGCTCCAGCGCGCGGCGCAGGGTCTCGGCGCCCGGCGAGGCGCTGACGGGGGCCATCGCCGCGAACTCGTCCTCGCCGATCCGCGCCAGCAAGGCGCCGGGCGGGAAGGCCGCGGCCAGGCGCGAACCCAGGGCGGCCAGGACCAAATCGGCGCGTTCGTGGCCCAGGGCCTCGTTCAGCCGGCGCAGGCGGTCCAGGTCGGCGACGATCAGCTCGTGCGTGCCGGGCGTCTGCAGGCGCTCGCGCGCCAGGGTGATGAAGCTCTTGCGATCGGCCAGGCCGGTGAGTTGGTCCACGCCCGAGGCGGCGAAGCGGACCTCGGCGGCCACGACGCCCGCGGCGCGAACGCCTTCTTCCAGCCAGACGCCGCGCCAGATGCAGGGACTGCCGCCGCGCATACGCAGCCGTACGGCCACCTCGCCGCCCGGCTCCTGGACGCGCAGGATGTCCTCGGCGATGGCGCGGTCCTGCGGCAGGGCCAAGGCGCGAAGGGCGGCGGACGAACAGTCAGGCGCGAGCGGGCCCAGACCGAGGGCGCGGGTGGCCCCGGTCAGGCGCAGACGGTCCTTCTCCGGCTCCCAGACCCACAGCGCGACTTCCGCCGCGCCGAGGGCCTCGAGCGTGGCCGTCGCGTCCCACATCCAACGATCGTTGGCCATTCCGTCCTGAATTCGAGCCCGTGTTTCAGGGCTCCGGCCTAGACCGACACCCCCTCGTCCGGCCCCTCGCGATCCCGATACGGGGTCACCAGGCCGAACAGGACATGGTCTCGCCAACCGCCGTTAATTTTAAGATAAGCCTGTGCAAATCCCTCTTCCTGGAAGCCCGCCTTTTTCAGCAGGGTCCGGGACGGCTGGTTGTCGGGGATACAGGCGGCCTCCAGGCGGTGGAGGCCCAGGGTGCGGAACGCGAACTCCGAGACCGCGCGGACCGCGGCCAGGGTCAGCCCCTGGCGCGTGTAGGGCCGCCCGCACCAGTAGCCGACCGAGCCCATCTGCGCGACGCCGCGCCTGACGTTCGACAGGGTGATCCCGCCCGTCAGGGCGTCGTCCGAGGAGCGGAACACGAAGAACGGATAGGCCAGTCCGATCTCGCGGTCGCGGGCGTAGGCCAGCAGTCGCCGCCGGAAAGCCGCCCGGCTGAGGTCGTCGGCGGGCCAAGTGGGCTCCCAGGGCTGCAGGAAGGTGCGGCTCTGGGCGCGCAGTTCCCGCCATTCGCCGAAATCCGAGGCCCGCGGCGGACGCAGCCAGACGCCTTGGCCTTCGACACGAAGGCCGCTTTCGGGCGCGATCCAGTCCAGCAGGGCCATGGTTCAGCCTCGCGCAATTCGCCGCGCGGTCAAGAGGCCTGGCGGAATCGCCGTTCGCAGTCCGGATGCATCGGGCGCGGATTTGCCGCGGAGAAGCTTGGCCGATGGTGACCAAGTCTTAAACGCCGGAATCAAGGCTGGGGGTCCCTTCCACTCGGACGAGCCGAACCGATGGCGCAGGCCCATCGCAGCAAAGCAACCCAGACCGCCGGCGACGCCGAAGCGGAAGACCGCGCGCGCCGCCTGTTCCTCGCCACCCTGAGCCACGAGATCCGAACGCCGCTGAACGGGGTCTTGGGGATGGCCCAGGCCATGGCGGCGGACTCGCTCAGCGACGCTCAGCGCGAGCGCCTGGAGATCCTGCGCCAATCGGCCGAGACGCTGCTGGTGATCCTGAACGATCTGGTGGGCGCGCCGGTAGCCGAGCGCGGGCCCACGCCCGTCGCGACCGCGCCTGCGCCTGCGCCTGCGCCTGCGCCCGCCGCCGAACGCCCGCTGCGCATCCTGGCGGCCGAGGACAACCCCGTGAATCAGGTGGTCCTGCGCGCCCTGCTGGAGCAGGCGGGCATCGAGCCTTTCATCGTCGACGACGGCGCGGCCTGCGTGGAAGCCTGGCGCATGGCCGAATGGGACCTGATCCTGATGGACGTCCAGATGCCGGTGCTTGATGGTGCGGAAGCCACCCGAGCGATCCGGACCGCCGAATGCGCCGCCGGGCGCCGACGCACCCCCATCCTGGCGCTCACGGCCAGTGCCCTCGCCGCGCAGGCGCCCCAATACGCCGCCGCGGGCATGGACGGCCTCATCCCGAAGCCGATCCACGTGGAGCAGCTGTTCCAGGGTATCGAAGCCGCGCTGGGCCTCGGATAGGCCGCCTAGCCGAAGAGCGCAGCCTGGAACCGCTCGGCCGCGCTCAGCGACGCCTTCGGCCCAAGGATCGCCGTCGCCGACTTGCCGGGCGCGAGGGCCTTGCTCACCAGGCCTGCGATCTGCGCGGCCGTCACCGCATCGACCTCGCCGGCCACGGATGTCGGGTCCAGGGTCTCGCCGAACAACAGAACCTGGCCCGCCGCCTGCTCGGCGCGCGCCAGCGCCGATTCCCGGCCCATGAACATCGAGCCCTTGAGCTGAGCCTTAGCCCGCGCCAGTTCGGTCGCCCCGACGGGCTCGGCCAGCAACCGGATCTGCGCCGCCGTCACCTCGGCCAACTCGCCGGCGTCCTTGGCGTCACAGCCGGCGAAGACGCCAAGGATCCCGGTGTCGGCATAGGTCTCGGAATAGGCGTCGATGGCGTAGGCCAGCCCGCGCACTTCACGCGCTTCCTGGAACAGCCGCGAGGCCATGCCGCCGCCCAGCATCTCGGCCAAAAGCCGGAGCGCGAAATAGTCCGGATCCTTCACGCCCACCGCAGGCAGCAGGAACACCAGGTTCGCCTGCTCCAGTCGCTTGGCCACCGTGCGGGTTCCCCCTACGAACGCCGCCGGCTCCGCCGCCTGCAGGCCCGGGCCGTTCGCGCCGCCGAAGTCGCGTTCGGCCAGCTTCAGCAGTTCGTCCTCGTCCACCGCGCCCGCGGCGCTCACAACCAGGCTGCCCGGCGCATAGAGCGCCGCGCGCCAATCCCCGAGCGTTTGAGGGTCGGCCGACTTGATCGACTTCACGGTGCCCAGAATCGACCGCCCGAGCGGTTGGCCCTCGTAGGCCGCGGCCTGCGCCAGTTCGAAAACCAGGTCGTCGGGGGTGTCGGCGGCCTCAGCGATCTCCTGTCCCACCACCTGCTTTTCGCGGGCAAGGTCGCCGGCATCCATGGCCGGCCGCAGCAGCAGATCCGAAATGACCGAGGATCCCAGGTCCAGGCCGTGCTTCAACGCGCGGATCTGGAAGCTGGTGCGCTCATAGCCGGTGGCGGCGTTGATGTGCCCGCCTTCGGCCTCGATCGCCTCGACGATGTCCTTGGCCGAGCGTCCGCCCGCACCCTTGAACACCATGTGCTCGAGCAGGTGGGACCAGCCCGAGCGCGCGGCGTCCTCGAACCGCGCACCGCGTCCCGCCACGACCGAAAGCGCCACCGTCTGCCAGCCTGGCAACGGGTCGCAGACGACCCGGACTCCATTCGAGAGCGTGTGGACCTTGGGCGTCAAATCATCGCTCGGCGAAGGCGCGCACATACGCCTTGATGGTGTCGGCCTCGCCCGGCAGCCGGTCGAAGCGCTCCTTGCGGCCGGCCAGGCTGGCCACGCCGCGCGGCAGCATCGGCTCGACGCCCGACGCCTTGGCGACGTCCTCGGGGAACTTGGCGGCGTGCGCCGTCGACAGCACCACGACCGGCCCATCGAGCGCCACGTGACGCAGAGCCGAGACCGCGACGGCCGTGTGCGGGTCGATCAGTTCGCCGGTCTCGTTCAGGGTGGAGACGATGGTGCGCAGCGTCTCCTCCTCGCCGATGCCGACGCCGGTGAAGACCCCCTGCATGGCCGACAGCGCCACCGGCGGGATGTCGATCGCGCCGGTCTTGCCGAACGCCTCGAAGGCTCGCGCCGTGTCGGTGGCCTCGCGCTGCACGCCCTCGAAATAGAGCCGCTCGAAGTTCGAGGCCGACTGGATGTCCATCGCCGGCGACAGTGTGGCCTGCACCGTTCCGCGCGAATAGCGGCCCGTCGACAAGGCGCGCGCCAGGATGTCGTTGGAATTGGTCGCCACCACGATCCGCTTGATGGGCAGGCCCATGCGCATGGCCACGTAACCGGCGAAGGCGTCGCCGAAGTTTCCGGACGGCACCACGAAGTTCACCTCGCGGTCCGGCGCCCCCAGGGCCGCGGCGGTGGTGAAGTAGTAGACCGCCTGCGCCGCGATCCGGGCGAAGTTGATCGAGTTGACCGCGGCCAGGTCCACCGCCTGGCGCAGCGCCTGGTCCTGGAACGCATCCTTCAGGATGGCCTGGCAGTCGTCGAACGTGCCCTTCACCGCCACGCAGGCGATGTTGGTTTCCTCGGCCGTGGTCATGAACCGGCGCTGGACCTCGCTGATCCGGCCCTCGGGGAACATCACAACCACGCCGACATTCTTCGCGCCGCGGAAGGCCTCGACGGCCGCACCGCCGGTATCGCCCGAGGTCGCGCAGAGGATGGTCTGCTTGCGGCCCTGCTTGCCCAGGATGTGGTCGTACAGCCGCGCCAGGATCTGCATCGCCACGTCCTTGAAGGCGAGGCTGGGGCCGTGGAACAGCTCGGCGATGAAGGTCTGCGGCCCGATCTGCACCATGGGCACGACGGCCCTGTGGCTGAAGGTCCCGTAGGCCTCCTCGCACATGGCGAGCATCTCGGCGGCGCTGATCTCGTCGCCGGCGAACTTGCCCAGCACCTTCGCCGCCACCTGGGCGTAGGGCATGCCGGCGAAGCCGGCGATCTCGTCGCGCGTGAACGTGGGCCACGCCTCGGGGACATACAGCCCGCCGTCCGGGGCGAGGCCGCCCAGGACCGCATCGGTGAAGCCGACCGCGGCGGCCTGCCCGCGGGTCGAGACGTAACGCATCTAATTCTTCCGGCGTCTGAAGAGCATGGCGGCATAGACGCCGACCAGGGCAGCGGCAAGGCCGTACCAGGTCAGCGCGTATTCCAGGTGGCGGTTCGGGATGTCGGCCGGGATCGGCGCGGGGACCAGGGCCTTCCACTCGGGGTTGGTCGAGGTTTCGGCCATCAGGGTCAGCGGCGCCGGGCGCGGCGCCTTGAGCGCGGCGGCCATGGCGGGAATGTCGCGCGTGTACCAGCGGGCCGGCGTGTTTGGCGGCGAGAAGCTGTTGCCGGGCTCGGGAACCCGCAACACGCCCACTACCTCCAGTGCGGCCGGCGGGTCCGGCGCCTCTAGCACCGGCGGCCTCGCCGATATCGTGTCGGCGATGAACCCCCGGTCGACGAGGACGCTGCCGTACCGGCCACCCGCCTCAAGTCGGCACGCCGAGATCAGGCGAGACCCCGCCTCGCCCTCTCGAACCGAATAGAGCTCCAGGAACGGCGCAGTTTCGATGCGGGGGCATGCGACCTTCACCCGCGTGAAGTCGGCGTCGCCGCCCTGGACCACGCGATCCAGCACCGCCCCCAGCGGTTGGGCGGGCGCGGCCTGCAGCGCGGCGATCCGTGCGAGCAGGTGCTCCTTCCACTTTAACCGCTGGACCTGCCAGGTCCCCAGCGCCAGCAGGATGCCAAGGGCGATGCCGACGGCGACCGTCAGGCCGACGGGAAACCCCGCCCGGCGCTCAGTCGTCACGGCGGGCTTCGGAGGCGCGATTCATGAACTGGGCGGCCAGCATGGCGCCCTTCAAGGGCCGCATCAGGCCCAGCGACAGGATCAGCGTCGCCGGCAGCCAGAGGATCAGGTGGACCCAGATCGGCGGGTGGACCGTGAACTCGGTGAAGACGGCCGCGAAGGCCACGGCGAAGCCCGCGATCAGGATCACGAACACCGCCGGGCCATCGCCCGAGTCAGCTTTTGAGAAATCGGCGCCGCACGCCTCGCAGGACGGCGCCACCTTCAGGAAGCCTTCGAAGAGGAAGCCCTCTCCACAGTTGGGGCAGCGGCCTGCGACCCCTGACAGCAGTGGATTGGGCTTGCTCACGCGCTTGCCTAGTGGCCCCCGGAGGCCCCGAAGATCACGTAGATGAAGGCGAACAGGAACAGCCACACCACGTCGACGAAGTGCCAGTACCAGGCGGCCGCCTCGAAGCCGAAGTGCTGCTTGGGGGTGAAGCCCTTGCCCATCAGGCGGGCCAGGCAGACGATCAGGAAGATCGTGCCGACCAGGACGTGGAAGCCGTGGAAGCCGGTCGCCATGAAGAACGACGATCCGTAGAGGCCCGAGTTCTCCTGGCCTTCGCCGCCGAAGAAGTACTTGTGCTCGAGGATGTGGTGATACTCGTAGGCCTGGATGGCCGTGAACATCATGCCCAGCATGATGGTCAGGAGCAGGCCGATCTTGGCGCTCCTGCGGTCGCCGACCTGCAGCGCATGGTGAGCCCAGGTCACCGTGGTGCCCGAGAGCAGCAGGGTCAGGGTGTTGACCAGCGGCAGCTGGAAGGCGGGAACGGTCTCGACGCCCTTCGGCGGCCAGTTGGCCCAGGCGGTGGCCACTTCCTCGATCGGAGCGTGGGTGCGGTTGCCGTGGAACAGGGCCATCTCGAAGAAGATCCAGAACCAGGCGACGAAGAACATCACTTCCGAAGCGATGAACAGCACCATGCCGTAGCGCAGGCCGATGGAGACCACCGGGGTGTGATCGCCCTGGTTGGCTTCCTTCACGACGTCGGACCACCAGCCCACCATCGTGAAGAGCACGCCCGCCAGGCCGGCGAAGAACAGCCAGGAGGTGTGTTGCGGCAGGCCGAACAGGCCCTTCATCCACGCCACGCCGCCCAGCGCCATCACCGTCGCCGCGATCGAGCCGACCAGCGGCCACGGGCTCGGATTGACGAGATGGTAGTCGTGCTTCACGCCAGCGGCCATTGCAGTCTCAACCCCTTGCAGTTCCCCTCGCGCACGGACGTACAGAGTCGCGCGCGCGGACAGTCGCGGACGCTATAGCCCTGCGCTGCGCCATCCGCCAAGGGGGAAAGACGCTTTGGCCCGGGCCGCCTTTGCCGCAGCCGGCTCAGTCGCCGGACGTGGCCGTCCCATGGTCCTTCACCGGCGCCGCCTGGGCCTCCTTCGACGTGGTCGGGAAGAAGGTGTAGCTCAGCGTCACCTCGGGCTTACCCTTGGTGTTGATGTCGTCGGCGTACTTCGGATCGACGTAGTAGAGCACCGGCATGTCGACGGTGGCGCCGGCCGCGATGGTCTGGTCCGAGAAGCAGAAGCACTGGAGCTTCTGGAAGTAAGGCCCCGCCTGCTCGGGCACCACGTTGAACAGCGCCCGCCCCGTGACCGGCTTGTCGGAATTGTTGGTCACCTTGAAGAAGGCGATCTTGGTCTCGCCGATCTTCGCCTCCTGCGAGGTCTGCTCGGCCTTGAACGTCCAGGGCAGGCCGCGGACGTTGGCGTCGAAGCGGATGGTGAGCGTCTTGCCCAGCACCTGGTCCGACTCGGCCGTCGCACGGCGGGTGGCGCCGTCGAAGCCGGTGACCTGGCAGAACATCCTGTAGATCGGCACAGCGGCGAAGGCCGCCCCGGTCATGGCGAAGAACGTGAAGGCGCAGATGATCGCGACCTTCGCGTTCCGCTTGCGCTCAGCTTCAGAAAGGCCGGTTTGCGACACTGGCGCCCATCCTCACGAGGGTGACCACATAGACCAGGACCACGAACGCGACGAGGCCCAGGGCGATCGCGATGTTGCGGGCCTTGCGGGCCTTGGCGGCCGCGTCGTCCTCGCGGTTCGGATCGCTCATCGGAACAGCTCCAGCGGCGGCGCGCCCATCAGGTGTTCGGCCAGCAGGGTGGCGAACAGGAGCGCCAGGTACAGGATCGAGAAGGCGAACAGGTTGCGGGCGTCCCGCGCCCCCGCCCGCACGTCGTAAAGTCCGTCGTCGTTGCGCGGGTCGGCCGCCTCCCCCGCATGGCTGCGGTAGAGCCTCCAGGCCAACAGAAGGAACACCAGCCCGCCCAGGCCGGACACCGCCAGGTAGCCCGCGCCGCCCAGCCCGGTGAAGGCCGGCGCCACGCAGATCGGGATCAGCAGCAGGCTGTAGGCCAGGATCTGCCGGCGGGTGGACGCCGCGCCCTTGACCACCGGCATCATCGGCACGCCCGCCTTGGCGTAGTCCTCCGAGGTGTACAGCGACAGCGCCCAGAAGTGCGGGGGCGTCCACATGAAGATGATGGCGCAGAGAAGCCACGCGTTCAGCGGCGCGCCGCCGGTGGCCGCGGCCCAGCCGATCACCGGCGGCAGCGCGCCGGCCAATCCGCCGATGACAATGTTCTGCGCCGTCCAGCGCTTGAGCCACATCGTGTAGACCACGGCGTAGAAGACGATGGTGAAGGCCAACAGGCCGGCGGCCAGCCAGTTCAGCGCCATGCCCATCAGCATCACCGAGAACAGCGACAGCACGACGCCCAGGGTCAGAGCGTCAGCGCCCTGCACCCGACCCGCCGGGACCGGCCGGCCGCGGGTGCGGCGCATCTTCGCGTCGATGTCGGCGTCGTACCACATGTTGAGCGCGGCGGACGCGCCCGCGCCCACGGCGATGCACAGCACGGCCACGGCGGCCAGGATCGGGTTGATCCGGTCAGGCGCGCAGACGAGGCCGGTGAGCGCGGTGAAGATCACCAGCGACATCACGCGCGGCTTCAGCAGCTGGAGGAAGTCCTGCCAGCGGGCGATCGCGCGCGGATTGGATTGGGCCGTAGCCATGGCCATCGAAGCTTACACCTGCATGTGGGGTGGCGCTGTCTAGCGCAGATCGGCGGCGGGGCGAAGGCCGTCGTCACGGATGTGACGAAAAGCACGTCCCGGGCGATTGCAGCCCCTCGAACGGAAGAAGCCGGCCGCCCCAGGGGACGACCGGCTTCGATCGGTTCGACAGCTCGAGGCCTTAGTGGGCGTCGGGCTTCACCACCGGCAGTTCGTTGAACTGGTGGAACGGCGGCGGCGAGCTCAGGGTCCACTCCAGCGTCGTGGCGCCTTCGCCCCAGGGGTTCGCCTCGGCCTTGCGGCGGCGCACGGCGGCCTCGACCAGGACGATCAGAAACACGCCCACGCCGGCCACGGTGATCAGGTAGCCGTCCGTCGAGATCTTGTTCCAGAAGGAGAAGCCTTCCGGATAGTCGACGTAGCGGCGCGGCATGCCCTGGAGGCCCAGGAAGTGCTGTGGGAAGAAGATCAGGTTCACGCCGACGAAGGTGATCCAGAAGTGCAGGGCGCCGAGGAATTCGTTGTACTTCACGCCCCACATCTTCTCGAACCAGTAGTAGAAGCCCGCGAAGATCGCGAACACGGCGCCGAGCGACAGCACGTAGTGGAAGTGCGCCACGACGTAGTAGGTGTCGTGCAGGCTGTAGTCGATGCCGGCGTTGGCCAGCACGACGCCCGTGACGCCGCCCACCGTGAACAGGAAGATGAAGCCGATCGCCCACAGCATGGGCGTCTTGAAGTCGATGGAGCCGCCCCACATCGTGGCGATCCAGCTGAACACCTTCACGCCCGTCGGCACCGCAATGACCATCGTGGCGGCCACGAAGTAGGCGCGCAGCTCGATGCCCATGCCGACCGTGTACATGTGGTGCGCCCACACGACGAAGCCGATGAAGCCGATGGCGACCATGGCGTAGGCCATCGCGAGGTAGCCGAAGACCGGCTTCTTCGAGAACGTCGCCACGATGTGCGAGATCATGCCGAAGCCGGGCAGGATCAGGATGTACACTTCCGGGTGCCCGAAGAACCAGAACAGGTGCTGGTACATCACGGGGTCGCCGCCGCCGGCCGCGTCGAAGAAGTGGGTGTGGAAGTTGCGGTCCGTCAGCAGCATGGTGATCGCGCCGGCCAGCACGGGCAGCGAGAGCAGCAGCAGGAACACGGTCACCAGCACCGACCAGACGAACAGCGGCATCCGGTGCAGGGTCATGCCCGGCGCGCGCATGTTGAAGATCGTGGTGATGAAGTTGATCGAGCCCAGGATCGAGCTGGCGCCGGCCAGGTGGAGCGCGAGGATCGCGCAGTCCATGGCCGGACCCGTGTGGCCCGAGGTCGACAACGGCGGGTAGGCCGTCCAGCCGCCGCCGAAGCCCTTGCCGGGGCCCCCGTCGACGAACATCGAGGTGATCAGCATCACCCAGGCCGCCACCAGCAGCCAGAAGGAGATGTTGTTCATCCGCGGGAAGGCCATGTCCGGCGCGCCGATCATCAGCGGAACGAACCAGTTGCCGAACCCGCCGATCATGGCCGGCATGACCATGAAGAAGATCATGACCAGGGCGTGGGCGGTGACCACGGCGTTGTAGCCGTGCTTCGACGCCTCCACGAGGCCGGTCTGGGCGAGCCAGGAGCCTTGCTTGAAGAGCTGGATGCCCGGCTCGGCGAGCTCGAGTCGGATGAGGCCCGACAGGGCGCCGCCCACGATCCCCGCCATGATGGCGAAGATGATGTAGAGCGTGCCGATGTCCTTGTGGTTCGTGGAGAAGAACCAGCGGATGAAGAACCCGGGCTTGTGGTCCCCGTGGTCGTCCCCGTGGGTGTGATCGTGAGCGGCGGCTTGAGCCATCTTACGCGGATCCTGAGCTTATTTCGCAGCCGGCGCCTGGGGCGCGGGCGTGGTGGCGGCGGCGGGAGCCTTGGGCTCGGGCGTCGCGGGGGGCGGGGCGGCAGGGTTCACCTGCGCCGTCGCAGCGGCGGGCTGAGCCGCCGCAGCGGCGTCGGCGGCGACCGGAGCCGGCGCGGCGCCGGCCTTGGAGCCGCCCTTGCTGGCGACCCAGGCGTCGAAGTCGGCCTGGCTCACCACGCGAACTTCGATCGGCATGAACGCGTGGTCCACGCCGCAGAGCTCGCGGCAGTTGCCGTAGTAGGTGCCGATGCGGTCGGCCTTGAACCAGGTCTCGTTCAGGCGGCCCGGGATCGCATCGGTGATGATGCCGAACGACGGGACCGCGAAGGCGTGGATCACGTCGGCGCCGGTCACCTGGACCCGCACCACCTTGTTGACGGGCACGTAGAGCGGCTCGGTGACCGCGAGGCGATAGGGCTCGCCCTTCGTCTTGGCCTCGTCTTCCGGCAGGACGTTGGAGACGAACTCGCCGATCTTCTGGTCGGGATATTCATAGCCCCAGTACCACTGGTAGCCCGTCGCCTTGATGGTCAGGTCGGGCTTCGGCATGTCGTTGTAGGCGAACAGCAGCCGGAACGAGAAGATCGCGATGAAGACCAGGATCAGCACCGGGATCAGGGTCCAGGCGACCTCGATCGCCGTGTTGTGGCTGAACTTGGCCGGAACCGGGTTGGCCCGCTTGTTGTAGCGAACCGCCACCCAGATCAGCAGGCCCAGCACGAACAGCGTGATGACCGTGATGATCGGCAGCAGGATCACATTGTGGAACCAGATGGCGTCTTCGCGCAGAGGCGTCACGCCCGGCTGCAGGTCGATCGCCCCGTCGGTCGGCTGGCCGAACTTGTCGGCGGCCATCGCCGTGGCGCCCCAGAACGCCGCCGCCGCGCCCGCGAGGGCCCCCGCCGCCCGCGTCCGCAATCCGTGAAAGCTCGACTTCATGTCCCCTCGGTCTCTCTGGCCGGCCGCGCCTGCAAGACGGTGGGCGCTTCCGACGACTTCGGAACGGGACGCACGGACGCAGCTCTCGCAGCGCCTGCCGGCCCCTTCGCGGGGGTCCATACGCGCATCCCCGGGGCTTGCCAAGGCGTTGGGAGCCCTTACAGCGCACCCGTGCGCGACACCCCGTTATCCGAAGGCGCTTTTGATGTACCTGAGCCCTGAAGAGGAGGCGCAGATCCGCGCCGAGTTCGGCCGGCTGGCCAACATGTCGCAGGCCGAACTGCGCGCCTGGCTGGAGACGCCGCAAAGCCGCAAGGTGGGCATGGTCCGCAAGGGCGAGACCGAATCGGTAGGCCGCCAGTCGGCCAAGAAGATCCTGCAGATCCGCGACACGGCGGCGGCCGACCTCACCGACGCCGACTACCGCCACATGAAGAAGGTCATCGGCTACTGCCGCCGCCACCTGGCCCAGCGGCCGTGGGGCGACGTCACCGACACCCGCTGGCGCTGGAGCCTGATGAACTGGGCCCATGACCCGCTCAAGGCCGGCCGAGGGTCCTGACGAAGAAGGCGATGACGTCACGGTTGAACGCCGCGTGGAAGGCGACGCGGTCGAAGCCCGGCCCGCTGGCGCAGATTGTCGCATTCACCTTGGCCAACGGCGGCGAACATGGCGCCAGGAAGTCGTAGTGGCCGGCCCCCGCGGCCACGTGGGTCTCGGGCGGCTTGGGCAGGTTCGCGCGGACCGCCTCGACGTAGAACGGTTGCGGCAGGATCTGGTCGTTCTCGGCGCGCCAGAGCTGCAGGGGCTGCCGGACGTTGGCGAGGCCCGCCTTGCCGAAGGCGTAGCCCAGCGCCGGCGCGGCCGACACCACCGCCTTGATGCGAGCATCGTGTGTCCAGACGATCCCTTCGGGAACCTGGTCCAGCAGGGCCGGCGACAGGCGCTTGACCAGCTTGCAGTCGAAGAAGTCGGGATGGGCCCCGCAATGCTCCGCGACCTTGCTCAGGTCGGGCTCGGCACCGGCCGCCGCCAGAACCGTGAAGCCGCCCGCGGAGAAGCCGAAAGCCCCCACCTCGTCGGGATTCAGCCGGCCGTGGTCGCGCCACGTCCCCAGCATGTAGTCGGTGAGGAGTTTCAGGTGACGCGGCCGCTCCCAGATACGGGCCGCGCCGCTCTGGTCGCGCCAGTTGTCGGCCGTGTGGGTCACCGACGCCGCGACAAAGCCCGCCTCGGCGAGCGCGACCGCGGTGTCGATGTGGCCGGCGTACGAGCCGCCGTTGCCGTGGCTGATCACCACCAGTTTCAGGCGCCGGCCCTTCACCGGACCGTCGTTGGCCAACGGCTCGCGGAACAACTCGACCGACGTCGGGCCGGCCCCGGCGTCGGTGGGATACCAGACGCCGACCTCGAGCGGCGGTCCCTGCGGGTCGGGAATTGTGAAGTGCTGGAAGCCCACGGCCGCGTGAGCGGCGGCGGCGAAGAGGGACGCCGCGAGGGCGGCCACGGCGATGCGGAGGGGGTAGAGGCGGATCATAGGAAACCTTGGCGTTGCGGAAGAAACGCCGCCTGATCGCCCCGCCCCAAGCCGTCCCGCCACCGGCTATTCGCGAACGGGCGAACGGGTTCGTGGCTGGGCGAACCGCCGCTATAGAGGGTGGCGATGCGGGCGGAGATGCGTGAGTCGCTAAGGGGCTGGGCCGTCGACCTGTCGGTCGTGACGGCCATCGGCCTCTTCCTCGCGGTGCTCGGTCCGTTCGGCAGCTTCTTCAACGGCCCGGTGTGGCAGCGCATCCCCTATTGGGTCGGCATGGCCTGGTGCGGCGCCCTGGTCTATGGCGCCGCCGTCCGCCTGATCCTCGCCCGCCCATGGCCGCGCTGGCGTGGCTGGCTGGCCCTGGCCGTCGTGGTGTTGGCCGTCACCGGGCCGTTCGCGATGTTCAGCTTCTGGGTGGCCAGCTCCATCTGGCCGGTGCTGACCCGCGCGCCCGGCCTCTCGCCGTTGGTCTGGTATGCCGAGGGGCTGCTGACCGCCGCGCCCCAGGTCGCTCTCTTCTATGTGTTCAACCAGCGCCGCCGCGCCCGCCGCGCGAAAGCCGCAGGCAAGGCCGCCTCGTCTGGCGTGCTGCTGGGCGTGCGCCCCTCCGACGTCCTGTGCCTGTCGATGGAGGACCACTACGTCCGGGTGCACACGGCGACCGGCTCCAGCCTGGTGCTCGCGACCCTGGCCCAGGCGATCGCCGCCCTCGATGGCGCGCCGGGGCTGCAGGTTCATAGGTCCTGGTGGGTGGCCGAGAAGGCGGTGGCCGCGGCCGTCACCGAAGGCCGCAACGTGCGCCTGCGCCTGACCAATGGCGCCACCGCTCCGGTCGCCCGGACCTCGGTCGCTGCGGTCCGCGCCGCAGGCTGGCTGCGGAACTAGGTCGCCGCGGCCGGCCGTCGCGCTGGCCTCGCGTGGGCGGGGCGCCTATGTTCAGCGCATGAACGCTCCCGTCCCCGCTCCCTCGATCCTCGATTCCGCCGGCGTCGATCCGGCCCGCGCCCAGGAGATCCTCGGCGACGCCTTGGCCGGCGCCGACGACGGCGAGCTGTTCGTCGAGCGCTCCGAGAGCGAGTCCTTCCTGTTCGACGACGGCCGGCTGAAGTCGGCCGCCTACGACGCCACCGAGGGCTTCGGCCTGCGCGTGGTGGCGGGCGAGACCGCCGGCTACGCCCACGCCTCCGAGATCTCGGAGGCCGCGATCCGCCGCGCCGCCGACTCCGCGCGGCTGGCCAAGCGCGGCTACGCCGGCGTTG
>NZ_JBMDKU010000016.1:0-124735 GCF_057809855.1 Phenylobacterium sp. FG114
CCAGGATCGCGCCGTCCATCTGCGCCGCGCCCGTGATCATGTTCTTCACGTAGTCGGCGTGCCCAGGGCAGTCCACGTGCGCGTAGTGACGGTTCTGCGTCTCATACTCCACGTGCGCCGTGTTGATCGTGATACCGCGCGCCTTCTCCTCCGGCGCCGCGTCGATGTCTTCGTACTTCTTCGCCGTCGCTCCACCCGACTTCGCCAGCACCATGGTGATCGCCGCCGTCAGCGTCGTCTTCCCATGGTCCACGTGACCGATCGTGCCGATGTTGCAGTGCGGCTTGTTGCGTTCGAACTTCTCTTTGGCCATCAGGGTCCTGCCGGCGTTGCCTAAACTTGCGGTTCAAGGAGTTGGAGCGGGTAGCGGGAATCGAACCCGCATCCTCAGCTTGGAAGGCTGCTGCACTACCATTGTGCTATACCCGCCGACCAAAAGTTCGCGGGGCCGCCGCAACTCCTCAGTGAACTTCAAGCGCGTGGTGGGGGAAGTAGGACTCGAACCTACGAAGCCATTACAGCAGGGGATTTACAGTCCCCCCCCTTTGCCACTCGGGACATTCCCCCAGCGCGCTCGGAGCCTTCATCGGGGCCTTCTGAGAAAAGGCTTCCGCCCAAGGATGCGAGGGGCGTAAAGCGCCCAACTCAACGTCCAAAAGCGGCGGCCCACCGAGGGGGCCCCAAATCGGAGCGCGTCTTATAGTGGCCTCGCCTACGGAACGCAACGACGCCCGAAAGGGTCGCAATTTCCGCCCGAAACCACAGGGGAAACCCCATGGCCATGGCCGGCCCGAACGGCGGCCCTCAGGCGGCTCGGACGAGTGGATCTGGGGCTGGCACGCGGTGGAGGCCGCCCTCGGCAATCCTCGCCGCGGCGCGCCGCTGCGACTGCTGGCGACCCCCGACAAGGCCAAGCAGGTCGAGGCGCGATTCGGCCGTCAGAAGGTCCTGGAGATCGCCGACGCCCACCAGATCGGCCTGGCCCTGCCCCAGGGCGCCGTCCACCAAGGCATCGCGATCCGCCCTGCCCCGCTGGAGGACGTCGACCTCGCCGACTTCGAAGCGAAGCGCGGCGCGGTCCTGCTCATGCTCGACCAGGTGACCGACCCCCAGAACGTGGGCGCCATCCTGCGCTCGGCCGCAGCGTTCGGCGTCGCCGGCGTGATCCTCCAGGACCGGCACGCGCCCAAGCTGACGGGTGCGCTGGCCAAGGCGGCGGCCGGCGCGGTGGATAAGGCGCCCGTGGCTCACGTCGTGAACCTGTCGCGCGCGTTGGACGAGCTGACCGCCGCCGGCTGGCGCGCCGTGGGCCTGGCGGGCGAGTCCGAGACGCAGCTGTCCGAAGCTCTGGACGGCGGCCCCACGGTCCTGGTCATGGGCTCCGAAGGCGAAGGCATTCGTCGGCTGGTCGCCGAGCACTGCGACGAGCTGGCAAAGATCCCGATGCCCGGCGGCTTCGAGAGCCTGAACGTCTCGGCCGCCGCCGCCATCGCGCTTTATGAGGCGTCCCGACCGCGCGGCTGAACCTCGCGCAACAACTCGCAACGTCGCGAACGTCGGCGCGCCTACCCTCGCTATGGTTGTGCTGGTTGATAGCGCCCCGAAACAGTTTGGGGACGCACATGAACACCTATGCCTTGAAGGGCGCCGCGGCGGCCGCGGCGCTCACCCTGCTGGCCGGCGGCGCGACCGCCCGCGCTGGCGACCTCTATGACGCCTACATCATCCCGAACAACCAGAACGACCGCGGGATCGCGACGTACGACGCGGGGCTCTCGGCGCAGACCGGTGGCTTCTACCTGGCGCGCCCGGCCGCCGGGCTCGCCGCGGGCGACGGGAGCCTCTTCGTCTCCAGCTACGGCGGGGCGACCAACTACATCGAGCGATACGATGCCAGCGGCGTGCAGACCGGCGCCCTCGCCACCGGACCGGTGGTGAATCCCGGCGCACTGGCGTTCGGCGACGGCAAGCTCTACGCCGCCCTCGAGGTCTTTTCCTTGAACGGCCTTTCGTACGAGGTCAGCTCGCTGACCGCCGACCTCGACTTCGATGGCGTGTTCAGCATCGATCTGCCCACCATGGCGACGGGCCTGGCGTTCGGCGACGGCAACGTCTTTGTCGCCTACGACAGCACGCTCGCGCGTTACGACCTGTCGGGCCAGTTGCTCGGCTCGTACGACTTCCAGACCGTGTCGCTGGGCGCCCTGACGTACGGCGCCGGCCAGTTGTTTGCGGCCTACCAGTCCGGCGCGAGCTACGGCTACGCCTCCGTGGATCCGCTGACCTGGCTCGCCGGCGGCGCCAACGTGAGCACCGATTCCGCGGTAAAGGGCCTGGCCTTCGGCGAGGGCGCCGTCTTCGCCAGCTTCGAGCACAGCCTCGGCAAATACGACCTGAACGGGGCCGAACTCGCCAGCTTCGACACCGGCCGCCAAGTGAACGGTCCCCTGGCCTTCATGAGCGCCTCCGCCGCTCCGGAGCCGTCGACCTGGGCGCTGATGATCCTCGGCTTCGGCACGGCGGGCGGGGTCCTGCGTCGCCGTCGCCTGCTTACGCCTCCCCAGACGTGACCCCAGTCGGCGTCCCGCCCCAGGCGGACGCTGACAAGGTCGCCTGAACCTGCGACCTATGCGCCGTTCGGGGAGGTTCCACGTGACCCACGGCGATTTTCCGGCGCGGCTGTTGCTCGCCCTCAAGGCGCTGTCGATCAGCCGCGGCCGGCTCGCGGCCGAGCTGGCGGTCGACAAGTCCGTCGTCAGCCGGTGGCTGAGCGGCCACCAGTCGCCGTCGGGCGAGAACCTGGCCAATCTCACCGCGCTCGTGGCCTCGCGGCGACCCGGCTTCAGCCTGCTGGACTGGGAGGCCGATCTCGACTCGCTCTCCGCCCGGTTGGGCGTGACGCCCGCGGAGCCCGCGGCGAGCCCCTGGGGTCCGCTGGGCGGCTGGCTGCCCGAGTCAGTGCTTCACGAGACCAAGACCCTCACCGACCTGCGCGGCGACGCCTATGAAGGGCACTGGCGCACCACCCGCCCGGCCATCGGCCAGCCCGGCCGGTTCATCCATGACGCCTGCCTCATCCGTCGCGCCGACAACGGCTTCCTCGTCACCCGCATCGCGGTGGAGGACATGCGGTTCGAGGGCTGGACGTTCATGACCCAGACCCAGCTGTTCACGGTGATGTCCGAGCCGCGCACGGGCATGTTCACCTTCTCGATCTTCAACGCCGTGCTGCGCCACCGGGCCGAGGTGCTGGACGGCATCTCCATGGGCCTCCAACGCGTCGGCGGCGGCTCACCGGCGGCCATGGGCTGCATGATGGAACGCGTGGGTTTCCTGAGCGGCGACCGCGCGACCGACGACGCGGTCTTCGAGGAGGCGGCCAAGGCCGATCCCCTCGCCCCCGAAGGGTCCATCCCGCCGGATGTGGCCGCCAGGCTCATGCCCGACGTCGGGCCGATGGCGCTGGGGGCCGGTGGGATGGCGATCCTGCACATGCCCTTCGCCACCTCGATGTCGCGCGGCCCCCACCTCTAGACGCCGGATTTCGCCCCTCAGGCGAGCCCGCAACAACTCGCAACACCGCGAACGCCGGCGCGCCTACCCGCGCCGGTCCGAACGGATCATTGAGGCGCCCCACAACCGAAACGATAGCCAACGGGGGCTTCCGACATGCGCTCCACCATCATCTTCGCCACCGCCGTCATGGGCCTGATCGCCCTGGCCTCGGCCACCCGGGCGAACGCCTTCCCGACCTTCTACGCCGATCAGGGCGAGTTCCACGCTCAGGGCGTCATCGATCAGGTCACCGACTTCGGCGAGTACCCCGTCGGCGCCTATCAGTTCATCGACGATCCGTATGTTGACGGCGACCTGTCGATCACGACGGGCGGCCAGAACGTCATCATCACCGCCGGCGCGGCCCCGTTCTTCCCGGTGCACAACGCCCTGATCAGCAACAACGGCGGCTATATCGAGGTCGAATTCGATCCCACCGCCCAATACGACCTGTTCTCGTTCAAGGCCGGCACGTTCAAGGGACCATTCGGCGCCACGATCTACATGCACCTCAACAACGGCCAGGAGCCGAGTTCCAACGTCTACGCCTTCCCGATCCAGGAGGGACTCAAGTTCCAGGGCTGGCAGGCCGATCCGGGGACCTGGTTCACCGGATTCACCCTGGTGCGCGACAGTCAGAGCACCGGCCTGGCGCTGGCCGAGGTCGAGTTGGGTCACTCGGGGTCGGCCGCGCCCGAACCGGCGGCCTGGGCGCTCATGATCCTGGGCTTCGGCGGGGTGGGCGCCTCGCTGCGCACGAAGCGGCGGCTGCGCCTACTGCAGCGCCTGGCGGGCTAGGGGCCCGGGCCGCCGTCCCCCGAACTCGGCGGCCCGGGCCGTGGCCGGAGCGGCGACGCCCGCGGCTACCGGCGGCGCGGCCAACACCTCGACTGTTGCAGCCGGCCGCCGCCTGACGCATTGAGGCCGGATGTTCGCAGAGCTGTTCAGCCCCGCCGCCCTCACCGCCCTGTTCCAAGTGTTGATGATCGACCTGGTGCTGGCCGGCGACAACGCGGTCGCCGTCGGACTGGCCGCCGGCGGCCTGCCGGCCGACTTGCGGCGGAAGGCGATCTTCTGGGGCCTGGCCGCGGCGGTGATCACCCGCATCGGCTTCGCGCTGGTCACGACCCAATTGCTGGGCATCGTGGGCCTGCTGTTCGCGGGCGGCCTGTTGCTGCTCTGGGTCTGCTGGAAGATGTGGCGTGAGCTGCGCGACCAGGCCGCCCACGAGGAGGTCCAGGCCCAGGCGGCCATGGACGACGATCCGGCCACCGAGCCGAAGGTCAAGCCGAAGACCTTCAAGGACGCGCTGATCCAGATCCTGATCGCCGACGTGTCGATGTCGCTCGACAATGTGCTGGCCGTGGCGGGCGCGGCGCGCGAGCACCCGGCGGTGCTGGTCTTCGGCCTGCTGCTGTCGATCGCCCTGATGGGCGTCGCCGCCCACGCCATCGCCCGCCTGCTGCACAGGTACCGCTGGATCGGCTTCGTCGGCCTGGCGATCGTGCTGTACGTCGCCCTGCACATGATGTGGCAGGGCCACCAGGACGTGGTCCAGGACCTGGGCTACACCCAGCAGTACAACGCCGCCATGCCCGACTTCCTCGACATCAAGCCGAAGACGCCAGCGCCGGCACACTGACTTCAAATCAGCTCATCCCGGCGAATATCGGGATGAGCGGAGTGATTATCCCTCGACCGTCTCCGGCCCGCCGAAGCGTTCGCGCCATTCGGCGACCTGATCGTTCTCGATCTTCTTGAACAGCACCTCCGGCGCGCGGATCGTGCGGCCGGGCTCCAGCGCCGACAGCACGCCCTTCCCGTCCAGTGACGGCCAGGTCGCCGGGAACGGTTCGCCCAGCGCCTCGCTGATCTTCTCGCAGGCGAACGGGATGAAGGGCTCCGACACCTTGGCGAACAACGCCGCCAGGTTCAGGCCGTAGCGCACCGCCACCGCCGCGCGCTCGCGATCGGTCTTGATGGCCGTCCAGGGCGCGGCCTCGGTCAGGTACTGGTTGCCCAGCACCCAGAGCTGGCGCAGCGCCGTGGCCGACTTGCGGTACTCGCGGTCCTCCATGAACTGCGTGTACTCGCGCAGCTTCTCCAGAACGTCGGCTTCCAGCTTCTCGTCCAGCGCGCCGGGTGCGCCACCCTCGGGCACGACCCCGTCGAACCGGCTCTCGGTGAACTTGCAGATGCGGTTGACGAAGTTGCCCAGCACGTCGGCGAGGTCGGCGTTCACCTGGGCCTGGAACTGCTCCCAGGCGAAGGTCGCGTCAGACGTCTCGGGGGCGTTGGCCATGATCCACCAGCGCCAGTAGTCCGGCGGCAGCAGCTCCAGCGCATGGTCCATGAACACACCGCGCTTCTGCGAGGTGGAGAACTTGCCGCCGTAGTAGTCGAGCCAGTTGAAACCCTTCAGCTCGTCCACGAGCTTCCAGGGGGCGTTGTTCACCACGGACCAGCGTCCGTCGGCGTCCACCCG
This sequence comes from Phenylobacterium sp. FG114, assembly GCF_057809855.1. Lineage (NCBI taxonomy): Bacteria > Pseudomonadati > Pseudomonadota > Alphaproteobacteria > Caulobacterales > Caulobacteraceae > Phenylobacterium > Phenylobacterium sp. FG114. The sequence continues at coordinate 6,041 of NZ_JBMDKU010000016.1, forward strand.
CTCGTTGACGCCCAGCAGCGTGCAAGGGAAGCCCACGGTGTGGAAGGGCACGTTGTCCTTGCCCATGAACTGCACGTACTTCACGTCGGCGGCCTCGGGCAGCCGCCACCAGCGCTCCCAGGCGCTGTCGGGCGGCGGGTCCTGGCCCGCCTCGGCGGCGCGGGCGTCGGCCCACTCCCAGGTCGCCGCCGCGTAGGCGATCGGCGCGTCGTACCAGACGTAGAACACCTTGCCGGCCAGGCCCTCGATATCCGGCGTCTGGCCTTCCGGATTCGCGCCCCAGGCCCAGGCGTTCACCGGCACGCCCCACTCCAGGTCGCGCGTGATGCCGCGGTCCTGCAGCCCCTCGTCCAGCCACTTCAGCGCGATCGAGGTCACCAACAGCGGCCAATGCCCGCGCTTGCTTTCGATCCATTCGCGCAGCTTCCCCGAGAACAGGCTCTGGCGCAGGAACAGGTGCTTGGAGCCGCGGATCTCGATGTCGGTCGAGCCCGACACCGCCGAGCGCGGATGCAGCAGGTCGGCCGGATCCAGCACCCGGGTGCAGTTCTCGCACTGGTCGCCGCGCGCGCTCTCGTAACCGCAGTGCGGGCAGGTGCCGATGACATATCGGTCGGGCAGGAAGCGCTTGTCGGCGTTGGAATAGACCTGCTGGGTCACCCGCTCCTCGATGAAGCCGGCTTCCCACAGCTGCTGGGCGAACATCTGCGTCAGCTTGTGGTTCTGCGGCGACGACGAGCGGCCGAAATGGTCCCAAGACAGGCCGAACTGGCGGCCCAGCCGATGCTGCACCTCGTGCTGCTCGGCGCAGAAGGTCGCCGGATCCACACCCGCCTCTGCGGCGGCCAGCTCGGTCGGAGTGCCGTGCTCGTCCGTGGCGCAGATGTAGAGCGTCTCGCGTCCGCGGGCCCGCTGGAACCGCGCGTACACGTCGGCGGGCAGCATCGACCCGGCCAGCGTGCCGAGGTGCTTGATCCCATTGATGTACGGCAGGGCCGAGGTGATGAGGATGCGGGACATGGGCCTTCGAAACGCAAGCGGGCGGGAGAACCGGGGCTTATAGGCCGCTCACGTGGTTCGCCAAAGGCCGCCATGCAAGAAAGGCTCGCCAAGCGTCGCCATAGGCGCAAACTCCGCGCACGGGGCGGAGGCGACGGCTTCCTGAGTCGTCGACAACAAGAACCGCCCGCTTTGGGAGGTCCGAATGCTGAAACAAGCGATTCCGCTCGCCGCCGTCGCGAGCTGCCTGCTTCTCTCCGCCTGCAACGAGAAGCCTGCGGCCGAGCCGACGGCGGCGCCGGCCGAGGCACCGAAGAAGTCCCTGGCCCGCCAGGTCCAGTTCTATCAGGGCCAGGAGAACGTCCAGGCCATCACCTCCGCAACGGTGAAGCCCGCGGCCGGCGGCGGCTACGATCTCGAGGCCAAGGCGACCACCGACGGCGCCGGCTGGACCAAGGTGGGCTTCCTGCCCCGCGTCTACGCGGCGACCCCGCCCGACGGAATCTACGAGGTGGACGTCGTCGCCGACAAGCCCGCGACGCCGGGGGCGGCCGGCCCCACCCCGGTCGAGGTGAAGAGCGCCTGGGACCGCTACAAGGACGGCCGGGTCAAGGGCGTGAAGTTCATCTCCAAGACGAACGAGGTCGTCGCCATGGTCGAAGGCGCCGGCGCGACCGCCGGGAAGTAGGGACAGGCGCCGGGCCGCGCGGCCCGGCGCTCATCCTACAGCGGCCCCTTGAACACGAAGAATGCGCCGAGCGCGATGAAGCCGAAGCCGACGGCGTGGTTCAGGGTGAACCTCTCGCCGAGGTAGGTGATCGAGAACACCGCGAACACCGCCAGGGTGATCACCTCCTGCATCGCCTTGAGCTCGGCCGGGTCGTAGACCTGCCGACCGATCCGGTTGGCCGGCACCGCCAGCCAGTATTCGAAAAACGCGATCCCCCAGCTCACCATCACGATGATCCAGAGCGGCCGGTGCTCCACCTTCAGGTGTCCGTACCAGGCGAAGGTCATGAAGACGTTCGAGGCCACCAGCATCAGGATGGGGGCGACGAAGGTCCAGGGCGCGGTCATGGGTGGGCTCCGGTTGGTCGGCCACTGTCGACGGATTCGCCACCGTCGACGGAATGCCCGTCGGGTGGGCGCACCACTGAACGCGTGGGCCTCACACGCGCGGCGGGGCTTAACTCCTTCGCGGCGCGCCCTATAGTCCCCCGCGAGTTGGGAGGGACGGTATGCGTGGACTGTTCAGGGGACTGGCGGTGGCGGCGGCTTTGGCCCTGGCGGCCTGCGGCCCGAAGACCAGCGAGAAGGCCCAGCCTTCGGCCGGCGCAAGCGGTGGGACGCTTCGGATCTACAACTGGTCCGACTACATCGACCCGGCGCTGCTGACGCAGTTCACCAAGGAAACCGGCATCAAGGTCAGCTACGACACCTTCGATTCCAACGAGGTGCTCGAGACCAAGGTGCTGCAGGGCGGCACGGGCTACGACCTGGTGGTCCCTTCGAACCACAACCTGCCCCGCTACATCGCGGCCGGCGCGATCCAGCCGTTGGACAAGAAACAGCTGCCGGGCCTCGACAAGCTGGACCCCGCCCTGATGGCCCACCTCGCGCCCTTCGACCCCGGCGCAGCCTACGCCGTGCCCTATATGCAGGGCACGATCGGCATCGGCTACAACGCCGATGCCATCGCAAAGCGCCTGCCGGGCATGAAGATCGACAGCTGGCGGGTGGTGTTCGACCCGCTCATCCTGGCCAAGCTCAAGGACTGCGGCGTCTATTTCCTCGACGCCTCCGAGGACATGTACGCGGTCGCGCTCCATTACCAGGGCAAGGACCCGAACTCGAAGTCCCTCGCCGACTACCAGGCCGCCACGGCGATGCTGATGGAGGTACGGCCCTTCGTTCGGAAGTTCCACTCGTCCGAATACATCGACGCCTTGGCCAACGGCGACATCTGCCTGGCGATCGGCTACTCCGGCGACGTTCTGCAGGCCAAGACCCGCGCTGAGGAGGCCAAGAACGGGGTCCACATCGCCTATTCGATCCCCAAGGAAGGCAGCCAGGTCTGGTTCGACGTCTTCACGATCCCTAAGGATGCGCCGAGCCCAGCGGCCGCGCACAAGTTCATCGCCTTCATGCTGCGCCCCGACATTATCGCCAAGGCGTCGAACTACACCCAGTACGCCAACGCCAACGCCGCCGCGACGCCGCTCGTCGACGAGGCGATCCGCAACGATCCCAACGTCTATCCGACGCCTGAGGTGTCGAAGCGGCTCTTCGTCACCACCACGAAGGATCAGGACCTGCTGCGCGAGGTGAACCGCCAGTGGACCAAGGTGCTGACCGGCCGTTGAGCGAGCGCCCGGTTCCCATCCGCCCGCAGATCGGCGGCATCCGCGACACCTTCGCGCCGTGGGAAGACGCCGGCGCGAAGCCGCTCGTGCGTTTCGACGGCGTCTCCAAGGCGTTCGGCGGCACGAACGCCGTCACGGGCGTCGACCTGTCGATCTACGAGCGCGAGTTCTTCGCCCTGCTGGGCCCCTCCGGCTGCGGCAAGACCACGCTGATGCGCATACTGGCGGGGTTCGAGACGCCCGACGCCGGTCGCATCCTGCTGGGGGACCGGGACATCGCCGCCGACCCGCCGCACCGGCGGCCGGTCCACATGATGTTCCAGGCCTACGCCCTCTTCCCGCATCTCAGCGTCGCCCAGAACATCGCCTTCGGCCTGCGCCGCCAGGGTCTGCCGAGGGCCGAGATCGCCGACCGGGTCGACGAGATGCTGGCGCTGGTCAAGCTGGAGAGCCTCGGAAAACGTCGCCCCGACCAGCTGTCGGGCGGCCAACGGCAACGGGTGGCCCTGGCGCGCGCCATCGCGCCCCGGCCGCGGATCCTGCTGCTCGACGAGCCCATGGCCGCTCTCGACAAGAAGCTGCGGGAAGAAACCCAGTTCGAGCTCATGAACCTCCAGCAGACGCTGGGCATGACCTTCATGATCGTCACCCACGACCAGGACGAGGCCATGGTCGTCGCCGACCGGATCGCGGTGATGCGCGAAGGGCGAATCGTGCAGGTCGGTCGGCCCGGCGAGGTCTACGAGGCTCCGGCCGACCGCTACGTCGCGGGCTTCATCGGCGATGTGAACCTGTTCGAGGGCCGCGTGGCGAGGTCGCAGGACGGCCGCGTGCAGCTTGTCTCGGAGGACGGGACCTTCGAGGCCGGGGGCGCGGGTCCGGTCGGCGAGACCGCGTGGGTCGCCGTGCGGCCTGAGAAGGTGGCCGTCTTGACCGAGCCGCCGCCCGCCGGCGCCAACCTGCTGGCCGGCCGCATCCACGACTATGGCTATCTCGGCGACTGGACGACCTATCTCGTGGAGATCGCGCCCGGCCGTCTGGTTCGCGCCGCGCGCGCCAACGCCACCCGCACTGTCGAGCGGCCGCTCGGCTGCGGCGACGCCGTCTGGCTCAGCTTCGCGCCCTCCAGCGCCGTGGTGCTCACCCGATGAGAAACCGCTCGGGCCTGGCGGCGATCCTGCCGTTCCTGTGGCTGGCGCTGTTCTTCGCCTTCCCCTTCCTGCTGGTCGCCAAGCTGTCGCTGTCCGATACCGCGCTGGCGATCCCGCCCTACGCGCCGCGCATCGACTGGAGCCGAGGCCTGGCAGGCGTCCAGGCCTTCCTGGCTGGCCTCGACGGCGAAACCTACGAGCGGCTGACCCAGGACCGCCTCTACCTCGACGCCTATCTCTCGAGCCTGCGGATCGCCGCCACTGGGACGGGCCTGCTGCTGCTGATCGGCTATCCCATCGCCTATGGGATCAGCCGCTGTCCGCCGGCGGTGCGCCAGGCGTTGGTGATGGCCGTCATCCTGCCGTTCTGGACCAGCTTCCTGATCCGGATCTACGCGTGGATCGCGATCCTGAAACCGGCGGGCGTGCTCAACGCCGCGCTCGGGGCGCTGGGCCTGCCGCCGGTGGACATCCTCAACAGCGAGACCGCCGTCCTGCTGGGCCTGGTCTACGCCTACCTGCCGTTCATGGTCCTGCCGCTCTACGCCGTGCTGGAGAAGCAGGACGAGAGCCTGATCGAAGCCGCCCAGGACCTGGGCGCGACTCCACTCCTGGCGTTCTGGCGCGTCACCTTTCCCCTCTCGCTGCCGGGCGCGGCGGCCGGCGCCCTCCTCTGTTTCATCCCCATGGCTGGCGAGTTCGTGATCCCCGACCTGCTGGGCGGCTCCGAGACGCTGATGCTGGGCAAGGTGATCTGGACCGAGTTCTTCGCCAACCGGGACTGGCCGGCCGCCTCGGCGGTGGCCATCGTGCTCCTCGCCACCCTGGTGGTCCCGATCGTGCTGTTCGAGCGTGAGCAGGCGAAGGTGCTGCGATGAGGAAGGGGCCCAGCGCCTTCAATGTCGCCTCGGTGGTCCTCGGCCTCGCGTTCCTCTACGCGCCGATCGTCATCCTGGTGCTGTATTCGTTCAACGCCAGCCGCCTCGTCACCGTGTGGGGCGGATTCTCCACACGCTGGTACACGGCGCTCTTCCAGGACGCCCAGATGCTGGACGCCGTCTGGGTCACACTGCGGGTCGGCGTCATCTCCGCGACACTGGCCACGCTCGTGGGGACCCTCGCCGCCGTCGCGCTGGTTCGCGGCCGGTTCGGCGCACGCACCGCGCTCGCGGGCGGTGTCTACGCAACCTTGGTGATGCCCGAGGTGATCCTGGGCCTGTCGCTGCTGCTGCTGTTCGTCTCGCTGGGCCTGCCGCGTGGCTTCTGGACGGTGACGCTCAGCCACGCCACGCTCACCCTCGCCTACGCCACGGTGGTGGTGCAAGCGCGCCTCGCCACCTTCGACCGCCACCTGGAGGAAGCCGCGCAGGATCTCGGCTGCGCGCCTTGGAAGGCGTTCGTATTGGTCACCCTGCCCGGCATCGCCCCCGCCGTGGCCGCGGCGTGGATGCTGGCCTTCACGCTGTCGCTGGACGACCTGGTGATCGCGAGCTTCACCTCGGGTCCGGGGGCCACCACCCTGCCCATGCGGCTCTACAGCCAGGTCCGACTGGGCGTGGATCCCAAGATCAATGCGGTCTCGACCCTGCTGATCGGCCTCGTGGCCACCGGCGTGATCGCAGCCTACCTGATCCAGCAACGACAGCGCCGTCGCCAGATCGCGGTCTGACCCAAACGCCGCAGGCGGTCCGGCCAAGGGCATTGTGACCCTACGCGCCGCCGGACCGGACCGCCTGCAGCCAACGTCCGGAGACGTTGGGTCCGGCCACCCCCCCAGGCAAACCGAACCGCCGGTGGCGTTGCGTCCCGTCTTGGCACGCGCCCCCGACTTGCAGGGTGTGCATCGCAACATGCGCGCCGCCCCGGTTGCAAAGGGCGCAATCGCAACGTCTGAGCGGAGGAAACGGGGGTGGTGCCGGATGCAGGACTCGAACCCGCGACCTTCGGTTTACAAAACCGCTGCTCTACCAGCTGAGCTAATCCGGCCCGTGAGGGATCGGCCGCTTATGCTGGGTTGCGCCCGCGGCGCCAAGGGGTCTCAGGTCCAGCGTAGCGCGCGGAACACGTCGGCGATCCGGCGCCGCCGCGGATCGTGCTCGGAGAAGCTTTGGAGTTCCGCTTGGCACTTGTCCTCGGCCTCTTCGCCGAAGCGCGCCCGGAGCGCCCTTGCGCGGGCCTCGGCCTGCTCGGCGTCGCCCAGCGCCCTCAGCCAGAAGTCTTCCATGGGGTCACCTGTCCTCTTCACCTCCCCATCGCCGAATATATAAGCACAAGCTGGGCGGCCTGTCCGTCCCGGACGAATCAAAGGCGCGTGAGACCGCCTGGAATTTCTGTAAGGCGAAGCAATGCGCATCTTCATCGACGCCGACGCCTGCCCGGTGAAGGACGAGACCTACAAGGTCGCCGCTCGCTACGGCCTGAAGACCTTCGTCGTCTCGAACAGCTTCATCCAGATCCCGCAATCGCCGATGATCGAGCGTCGGATCGTCGACGCAGGTCCGGATGTCGCGGACGACTGGATCGCCGAGCAGAGGCAGCCGGGCGACATCGTCGTCACCAATGACATCCCCCTCGCCGACCGCGTGCTCAAGGCGGGCGGCGCCGCGATCGCCCCGAACGGGCGGCCCTTCACCCCGGACTCCATCGGCTCCGCGCTGGCCCAGCGCTCGATCATGGAGCACATCCGCTCGACCGGCGAGATCACCGGCGGCCCCCGCCCCTTCGCCGCCGCCGACCGCTCGCGCTTCCTGCAGGCGTTGGACGAAGCGGTGAATCGCGAGCGGCGGAAACGTCGATAGGATCGGCTTGCGTCTGGCCAAGGCAGCGCTAGCTTGCCGGCGATTTCAGCCGGAGTTTCGCATGCGCCTGGGACCGATCTTCGCCGCCGCCGCCATCGTCACCGTCGTGGGAGCCTGCGGCAAGCCTCAGGACAGCGCCGCGCCCGCATCCGGCGAGGCGACGCCCGCCACCCCCGCCGCGCCCGAACTCAGCGACGCCCAGAAGCAGGAGATCCTGGCTTCGTATCCCGCGCCCTACAGCACGGCCGACCTGAAGAACGGCAAGTCCAAGTTCGCCCTCTGCCAGTCCTGCCACACCATCACGCCCGGCGGCGCGAACATGACCGGGCCCAACCTGCATGGCGTGTTCGGCAAGAAGTCGGCCAGCAACCCCGACTTCAAGTACTCGGACGCGCTCAAGAACGCCGGCTGGACCTGGGACGCGAGCCACCTCGACCAGTGGCTGGCCCAGCCGCAGACCTTCCTGCCCGGCACCAAGATGTCGTTCGCCGGCCTGAAGGACGCCAAGGACCGCACCGACCTGATCGCATTCCTGATGGTCGAGACCGGCCACAAGGCGCAGTAGCGCTTCGCGCGACAGGCGCAAGATTTCGCGGCCAGACAACCTTGACGCGCAGCAAATGCTCGCTCATGTTGTAAGCGTCGATAAAGAGCATCTGTCTATTCGACACCCTGATCCGAATGGCGGCGCCACCCGTCGCCGGCCGGGCCCAGGGACCTGACACCCCCCCTTTTGAACAGGTTCCCTGGCGCCGGCCGGCGGGGGCCGGCCGCGTCACCCGTTCCCCGCCGCTATTCGGCGGCGTTCGCGACGCGGGCCTTCTCCGCTTCCTCGAAGGCCTCGATGCGACGGGCCGTGGCCATGGGCGACTTCGTGAACCGCGCCAGCAGGTTGTAGAACACGGGCACCACGAACAGCGTGACCAGGGTGGCGAAGATCGCCCCGAAGAAGATCGTCACGCCGATGGTCTTGCGCGCCTCGCCGCCGGCCCCGCCCCAGACGATCAGCGGGATAGCGCCCGCCGCCGCCGAGATCGACGTCATGATGATCGGGCGCAGGCGCAGGCTGGCGCTTTCGATCACCGCCTCGCGGATCGACAAGCCTTCGTCGCGCAACTGGTTGGCGAACTCAACGATCAGGATGCCGTTCTTCGCCGCGATGCCGATCAGGATGATCAGTCCGATCTGGCTGTAGGTGTTGATCGAGGAATCCACCACCAGCAGGCCGAAGAGGCCGCCGACCGCCGCCACCGGCACCGTCAGCATGATCACCGCCGGGTGGATCCAGCTCTCGAACTGCGCCGCGAGCACGAGGAACACGAGCAACAGCGCCATGGCGAACGCCAAGCCCACCGAGCCCGACGCCTCGAGGTAGTCGCGGGCGCCGCCGCCCCACTTCACCGTGACCGCGCCAGGCTGCTTGGCCGCCTCGTCGCGGAAGAACTGGATCGCCTCGCCCATGGAATAGCCGGGGTTCAGCTGCACCGAGAGACTGATCGAGCGCAGCCGGTCGACGCGCGGCCGGTCGGGCGTATCGCCCCGCACCTTGGTGGTCACGACCGAGGTCAGGGGAATGGCCTCGCCCGAGCTTGCGCGCACATAGAGCTTGGCGAGGTCCTGCTCGGTCTGCCGGTGCTCGCGATCCGTCTGCAGCAGGACGTCGTATTCCTGGCCGTTCTTGATGTAGGTCGTCACGCGTCTCGAACCGAACTGGGTCTCGAGCGCGCGGCCGATGGTCTGCGCCGGCACACCCAGCGCGGCCGCCTTCTCACGATCGATGTCGACGATCAGGCGCGGACTGGTCGGCTCGTAGTCCAGCCGCGGGCGCGCCAGGCCGGGGTTCTCGTTCGCCGCCGCCAGGATCGGCTGAATCCAGCGCGCGATCTCCGGATAGTCGGTGCCGGTGGCGATGAACTGCATGCTTGTGCCGCCGCCGCCGCCCCCCGGGCCGCCGCGCTGCAAGCCGCCTTCAGGCGAGACGATCGCCCGCACCGACGTGACCGACGCCAGCTCACGGTTCAACTGCGCCGCCAGGTCGGGCGCCGTGATGTCCGTCTTATCGGAAAGGATCGCGTTGCCGCCCCCCGAATTGTAGGACGAGTTCCCGAAGCGCGGCATCGCGAAGACGTAGCGCTCGAGGACGCCCTCGTTCAGGTACTTGGTGAGAATCTTCTCCACCTCACGGCTGGCGGCCAGGGTGTAGTCGAAGCCTGCGCCTTCAGGGCCGGAGAAGGAGACCTGCGCCCGGCGGCGGTCCTCTTCCGGGGTCAGTTCGCGCGGAAGGACGCTGAACACCCCGAAGGCCACGATCGCCAGGATCACCACCAGGCCGGACGCGCCGAACGAGACGATCCGCTTGCCCAGCATCGACTCCAGCGACGCGTGGTACGAGGTCTTAAGCTTGTGCATGGCGCCGTCGACGCGGCGGGCCAGCCAGCCTTCGCCAGCGGCGGGACGCAGCAGCTTTGACGCCAGCATCGGCGACAGCGACAGCGCCAGCAGCGCCGAGAAGCCCACCGCCGCGGCGACGGACACCGCCAGTTCGACGAACAGGCGGCCGATGAAGCCCGGCAGGAACATCAGCGGCGCGAACACGGAGATCAGCACGATGGTCGTGGCGACCACGGCGAAGAACACCTGCCGCGCGCCGCGCTGAGCCGCCACGATGGGCGGCTCGCCCTCGTCGATCCTTCGCTGGATGTTCTCGACCACGACGATGGCGTCGTCGACCACGAGGCCGATCGCCAGCACCAGCGCGAGGAGGGTCAGCAGGTTGATCGAGAAGCCCAGCGGCGCCAGGACGATGAAGGTCGAGAGGATGCAGATCGGGGCCACGATCGACGGGATCAGCGCCGCACGCCACGTGCCCAGGAACAGGAAGTTCACCAGGGCCACGCAGCCCAGCGAGATCGCCATGGTGATCCAGACCTCCTGGATCGCGTGGCGGGTGAACTCGGTGTAGTCCACCGAGACGCCCAGCTGGGTGCCCTTGGGCAGCGTGGCGTTGATCTCCTTGATCGCCGCGCGCACGCCGTCCGAGATCTCCAGGTCGTTCGCCTGGCTCTGGCGGGTGATGGCGATGCCCACCATGTCCTTGCCGTTCGAGCGGAAGAGGCGGCGACGCTCGTCGGGTCCCTCCTCGACGCGCGCGATGTCGCCCAGGCGGGTGATGTAGCCCTGCGCCTGGGTCGCCGAAGTGACATCGCGCATGGCGCCCTGAGCCGCGCCCGCCGTGGAGGACGTTCCACCCAGCGCCGCCGAGCCCTGCGTCGCCGAGGCGGTGCGGCCGGCCACGACCGGCATGCGGGCGAACTGCTCAGGGGTCGCATAGCCCCGTGCCACGCGGATGGTGAAATCCTTGGCCGGCGCTTCCAGCGAGCCGGCCGGCAGCTCGGCGTTCTGGCTGGAGAGCGCGCTCTCGACGTCCTCGACGGTGATCCCGCGGGCGGCCATCGCCTCGGGGTTCAGCCAGATCCGCATCGAGTAGTACTGCGCGCCACCGACCCCCACCGTCGCCACACCGGGCACCGTCGACAGCCGCTCAACCAGGTAGCGCTGGGCATAGTCCGACAGCTGCAGGCGGTTCATCGTCTGCGAGGTGAAGTTCAAGAACATGATCGGCGACGCGTCTGCGTTCGCCTTCTGGATCTGCGGCGGATCGGCCTGATCGGGCATTTGCGCCGTCACGCGGCTGACCGCGTCACGCACGTCGTTCGCCGCGGCGTCCAGGTCGCGGCTGAGCTTGAACGAGATGTTGATCCGCGAGGAGCCGTCGCGGGACGACGACTGCACGCGGTCGATGCCCTCGATGCCCGCCACCTGGCGTTCGATCAGTTCGGTGATCCGCTCCTCGATCACCTCGGCCGAGGCGCCGCGGTAGGTGGTGGAGATGCCGACCACGGGCGGGTCGACGCTGGGCAGCTCGCGCACCGTCAGGGCGCTGAACGAGGCGATGCCGACCACGCAGAGGATGATCGCCGCGACCGCCGCGAAAACGGGCCGGCGGACCGAAATGTCTGAAAGCATCATGCCGCGGGCCGCGGACCGGCGGACCGCGCTCCCGGCGTGAGGACAGGGTTGGACGTCTTGACCTCAGCCGCGCCCGAGGGCGCCGGCGCTCGACCTGCGACCCGGACCGGCTGGCCCGGCTGGATCTTGTTGAGGCCGTCGGCCACGATGCGCTCGCCTGCCTTCACGCCGTCGAGGATCTCGACGAACCCCTGCTGGCGCGTCCCCGTCACGATGGGCCGCTGCTCGACCATCGCTCCGCCCTGGCTCGCGCCCTGGCCGCCGGGACGTTGCCCTTGTCCTTGGGCTTGGCCGCGCGCGGCCGCGTGCAACACGAAGACGAAAGCGCCGTCCCCCTGCACGGACACAGCCGATTCCGGCGCGCTGGGGCTGGTCCGCTGACCGCGCGAGACGCCCACGCGCACCAGCATGCCGGGCTTGAGCTTGCCCGAGCCGTTGGGGAATTCGGCCCGCGCCGTGATGGCCCGGGTACGCTCGTCGACGCGCGTGTCCAGCTTGGCGATGCGTCCCGCGATGGTTTCGCCCGGATAGGCGTCGGCGGTCGCAAGCAGCGTCTGGCCCTCGCGCAGTTGACCGAGGTAGCGCTCGGGCACCTGGAAATCGACCCGCATGACCGAGACGTCGTCCAGCGTCACGATCGGCGCGCCGGGATTCACAAGCGCGCCGGGCGCCACGTCGGACAACCCCACCACGCCCGCGAAGGGCGCCCGAATGGTGCGGTCGTTCTGCCGCGCCTTCGCGGCCGCCACGTCGGCCTGCGCCGAGCGCCACGCGGCCTCGTACTGGTCGACCTGAGCCTTGGAGGCCCACCCCTGGTCGCCGAGGGTCTTGTAGCGGTCATAGGCGCGCCGCGCCTCGACGGCCCGCGCCTCGGCCTGGGCGACGCCCGCGTTCTGTTCGGTGTCCTTCAGCTCGACCAGAACCGCGCCGCGCGGCACGCGCTGACCGTCCGAGAAGCGCACCCGGTCCACGAGTTGCGTCGTCGCCGCCGTCAGGGTTACCGACTGGCGCCCCTTGGCCACGCCCAGCACTTCGATCGTGTCCTCGAAGGTGCGCGGCGTGACGACGGCCACGGATACCATCGCCGGCCCGCCGAAGGCCCCGCCGCGGCGATTGCCGCCCTTGCCCTGCGGCATGCCTCCAGCCTGGGTCATGGCCTGGCCGCCGCCCGCGCCGCCCGAGGGCTTGGTCAGCACCTTGAAGCCGCCCACGATGGCCATCACGGTCAGGACGACGAGGGCCGCCACGAGAAAGAAGTGCCGTCGGATCAAACTACGGGTCCCCATCACCCGCTCGTATGCAGGCGTATTATTGACAAGTCGGAAGCGCTCTTAGGATGGCTCCTTATACGCGGTCCAGTGACAGCAGGATGGCTGCGCGTTGCGGCGCTGAAACGTCCGCACACAACGAAACGGGCGCCCGCGCGGGACGCCCGTCTGCACAAGGTTGAGGCGACGGCCTCGGGTTAGGCGTCGTAGCCGGGCAGTTCGCGGTCGAGCTTTCGCAGGCAGCCGGGCCACGGGAGCCCGCCGCCGATCCCCCGCGAAACCTGCGACTTCACCTCGGCCTGCGAGGCCTCCGGGGCGATCAGGATGTTCTCGCGCCCGGCGGTCAGCGCCTGGATCTGCATCTTGCAGGCGCGTTCCAGGTAGTACATGCCGATCCAGCAGTCGCCAGCCGTCTTGCCCACCGACAGCGTCCCGTGATTCCTCAGCAACATCAGGTCCTTGTCGCCGATATCGGCCACCAGCCGCTCGCGTTCGTCGTGGTTCAGGGCGATCCCCTCGTAGTCGTGGTAGGCCAGCCTGGGCAGCACGATCAGCGCATGCTGCGAGATGGGCAGCAGGCCGTCCCTCTGCGCCGCCACCGCCACGCCCTGGTCCGAGTGCAGGTGCATCACGAACTTGGCGTCTTCCCGCGCGCCGTGGATCGCCGAGTGGATCGTGAAGCCCGCCGGATTGATGAAGTACGGGGTCTCCTGGAGCACGTTGCCGTCCAGGTCGATCTTCACCAGTGACGAGGCGGTAATCTCCTCGAACAGCAGTCCGTACGGATTGATCAGGAAATGGTGTTCGGGCCCGGGGATGCGGGCCGAGATGTGGGTGTAGATCAGGTCGTCCCACCCGTGCATCGCCACCAGGCGATAGAGGGCGGCCAGATCCACTCGCGCTTGCCACTCCTCGGCGCTCACCTTGCCTTTGAGCGACGCGACGCCCGTAACCGAACCGTCCGCCATGGCCGTTCTCCCTGATCGTTGTTCAGTCCAAGAGTCGCGCCGTGGCGGTCGGGCGTCAAGCGCCGGCCAGCCGGGCGGCCGCCTCGGCCGCCGCCGCCATGCTCTCCGCGTCCTCCGGCGAAACGGCCAGGCTGCCCAGCAGCGGCCGCTCGTGCCGGCGGCGGGACCGGTCGTAGGCCGGATCGTAGTGCAGCAGCATGATCGCTTCCGCGAGCTCCGCGAAGGCGCCCGCCGCGATCATGGCGCGCCAGGCGGCCAGGCGCTCCGCGCTGGGCTTCACGGGCAGGCGGGCGAAGGCCGCTTCCAGCGCGGCGCCGTCCATGGTGAGTTCTCGATAGGCCTGGACGAGGTATCGGGCCCTGGCCGGCCGCTCGGCGACCAGCTCGATGCGGGGCGCCTCGGCGAGCCGGGTCCACAGCGCGGGCGGGATCATGCGGTCGCCGATCTTGCTCGACTCCGCCTCCGCGATCACCGGCCGCGCCGGGTCGAGCGCGTCGAGCGCCGCCAGAAGTCGGCTCTCGAACAGCTTCTGGCTCGGCTGCGCCTGTCCCGCCACGGCGCCGAACAGCGAACCCCGATGCGCGGCCAGCCCTTCGAGGTCCAGCGTCTGGACGCCCCGGGCGCGAAGCAGCCCCAACAGCTCCGTCTTGCCCGAGCCCGTGTGCCCGTCGAGCAGGACGAAGCTGAGCGGCAGACCCCCGTCGTAGAGCCGGGCGACGACATCGCGCCGATAGGTCCGGTAGCCGCCCTCCAGGACGGTCGTGCGCCAGCCGACCTGCGAGAGGATCGTCGCCATGGCATTGGAGCGCATGCCGCCACGCCAGCAGTAGACCAGGGGGCGGAAGCTGCCGGAGCGGCTGGCCAGGGCCGTCTCCAGGTGGTGGGCGACGTTGCGCGCCACGTGCGCGGCCCCCAGGCGTCGCGCGGTGAAGCGCGACTCCTGGACATAGATCGTGCCGACCTGGGCCCGCTCGGCGTCCGAGAGCACCGGGAGGTTGACCGCCCCGGGCAGGTGGTCCTCCGCGAATTCGCCCGGGCTTCGTACGTCGATCAGCATGTCGTAGCCGGCCAGAGCGGCGGGCGAGACATCCTGGGTGACCTCGAGGCTCATGCGGGTGCTATAGCGCGCTTCTTCCTGAGAGCGAGCCAATGCCCGACACCCTCCGACTGACGTCCCTCGCCCACGGCGGCGGCTGCGGCTGCAAGCTGGCGCCGGCGGTCCTGCAGGACATCATCGGGCGCACGCCGGCGCTGGGCGCGTTCCCGGATCTGCTGGTGGGCCCCGAGACGTCGGATGATGCGGCGGTCTGGCGATTGAACGACCGGCAGGCGTTGGTCGCGACCACCGACTTCTTCATGCCGGTCGTCGACGACCCCTTCGATTTCGGCCGGATCGCCGCGACCAATGCGCTGTCGGACGTCTACGCCATGGGCGGAACCCCGATTCTGGCGCTCGCCATCGTCGGGATGCCGGTGGACAAGCTATCGCCCGACGTCATCGGCCGCATTCTTTCCGGCGGGGCCTCGGTCTGCGCGGCGGCGGGCGTGCCCGTCGCCGGGGGGCACTCCATCGACAGCGTGGAGCCCATCTACGGCCTCGTCGCCCTTGGCCTCGTCCATCCCGACAAGGTGCTCGCGAACCGTTCGGCCCGGGCCGGCGACCTCCTGGTGCTCACCAAGGGGCTCGGCGTCGGGGTGCTCAGCAACGCTTTCAAGGCCGAGCGGCTCGACCCGGCCGGCTATGCGGCGCTGATCGAGAGCACCACGCAACTCAACACCCTGGGCCGGGAACTTCCGGATTTCGCCGGCGTCCACGCGGTCACCGACGTGACGGGGTTCGGACTGATCGGCCACGCGCTGGAGATGGCTCGAGGGTCCAGCCTCACGGCCGAGATCGTCGCCGACGCGCCGATCCTGCTGCCGGGGGTCGAGGACCTCGTGCGCGCCGGCGTTCGCACCGGCGCGTCCGCGCGCAACTGGGCGAGCTACGGCGCGTCCGTGGACGAGGCCGGCGTCGAGCCGTGGCGGCGGGACCTGCTGACCGATCCGCAGACCAGCGGCGGCTTGCTGATCGCCGTGGCGCCCGACGCGGCAGATGGCCTTCTGGCTCTGGCCAGGTCCCGCGGCTTCGACCGCTCCGCGATCGTCGGGCGACTGGTCGAGGGCGCGCCCAAAGTCCGGCTCGTCTAGCTCGCCCGCACCCGGTTCACGGCGTCCAGCCAGCGGGCATAGGCGAGTTCGCGCGGCTCATCGGCGAGCGCCGGCCGGTAGCCTTCAGTCTTCGGCCGGGCGTTCGCCGCCTCCTCCAACGTGGCGAACACCCCGGCGCCCAGGCCGGCGAACAGCGCAGCCCCCAGGGCCGTGGTCTCCTGGTAGGTGGCGCGGCAGACGGACACGCCCGTCAGGTCGGCGAGCCGCTGGCTGAACCAGGGGCTGCGCGACATGCCGCCGTCGATGCGCAGTTCGACCTGGCCCGCGAAGGCCTTCGGCGCATCGGCCCGCATCGCCTCGATCAGGTCGCGGGTCTGCAGCGCGCAGGCGTCGAAGGCGGCCCGCGCGATCTCCGCGCGGCCGGCGTCGCGTGTGAGGCCGAAGATCGCGCCCCGGGCGTTGGCGTCCCACCACGGCGCGCCCAGCCCCGTGAACGCCGGCACGAGCACCACCGGCAAGTCGTCGCGCGCGTCGATCGCGAGGCGCTCCGCCGCCTGCGGGCCGCCCTCGATCCCGAGACCTTCGCCCAACCATTGGATCGCCGCGCCGGCGATGAAGATGGCCCCCTCCAGCGCGTAGGTCGTCCGCCCGGCGACCCGCGCCGCCACCGTGGTGAGCAGCCGCGCCTCCGACACCGGCGCCGCCTCGCCCGTGTTCAGCAGCATGAAGCAGCCGGTGCCATAGGTGGCCTTCATCTCGCCGGGGCGGATGCATCCCTGCCCCATCAGCGCCGCCTGCTGGTCGCCGGCGACGCCGCGGATCGGGATCGACCCACCGAGGATCGCCGCGTCGGTCGCGCCGAAGTCGCCGGCGCAGTCGCGCACCTGCGGCAGGAGGCCCAGCGGGACGTCGAGCATCGCGCCCATCTCCGCCGACCAGTCGCTGGCGCGGATGTCGTAGAGCAGGGTGCGGGAGGCGTTGGTGGCGTCGGTCGCGTGGACCTCGCCCCCGGTCAACTTCCAGATCACCCAGGTGTCGATCGTGCCTGCCAGCAACTCGCCTGCGGCCGCCGCCGCCCGCGCGCCGGGCACGTGCGCCAGCAGCCAGGCCAGCTTGGTCCCGGAGAAATAAGGATCGAGGAGAAGGCCTGTGATCTCGGTCACACGCCGCTCATGACCCTCCTCCCGCAGGCGGGCGCACATCGGCTCGGTGCGGCGGTCCTGCCACACGATGGCATTGTGGATCGGGCGGCCCGTGGCCTTCTCCCACACGACCAAGGTTTCGCGTTGGTTGGTGATGCCGATGGCGGCGATATCGGCCAGCGTGCGCCCCGCCTTCTCGATCGCGGCCTTCATCACGGACACCGACGCCGCGAAGATCTCCTCCGCATCGTGTTCGACCCAGCCGTCCCGCGGGTAATGCTGCTCCAGCGGCGCGCCGGCCTCGGCCAGGGGCTGCCCATCGGCGCCGAACACGATGGCGCGGGTCGAGGTCGTGCCCTGGTCCAGGGCCAGGATCAGTGGCTGGTTCATCGCGTTCTCTTCCCTCTCGGCGCGCCTTGGGGCTTAAGCATGTCTTCACTCGGCAAGCCCAGAGTCGGATATAGCCGTGTTCGTACTGTAGAAATGGGAGATCCGGCGTTGAGCCTCGCGATGAGCAGCGAAAGCCTGCTCGATCTCGCAAAGAGCCGCCAGCCGGCCGACCGTGAACGCCTGCTCCTGGCGATCGCGGACCTTTGCGATTCGCCCCACGCGGGCGAGGCCATGAAGAGCGCGCCGATCCAGGCGCTGCTTTCGTCGATCTTCATGAGCCTGGTCGTCGAGGCCGAGCGCGACATCCGGCATCGCCTGTCCGAGAAGCTGGCGGCCGCCGAGTGGGCCCCAAACGCCCTCGTCAACGTGCTCGCGCTGGACGACATCGAGATCGCCCGGCCGATCATCTCGCAAAGCCCCGTCCTGAAAGAGGTCGACCTTGTCCGCCTGCTGGTGGAGGCCACGATCGAGCACCAGATCGAGGTGGCGCGACGGCCCCGCCTGACGCACGCCGTGGTGTCGGCGATCCTCGAACAGGGTGAGCCCGCCGTGCTGACCGCCTTGGCCGGCAACCACACCGCCGAACTGGCGCCCGCCGACATGGAGGACCTCGTCGAAGCGTCGCGCCAGATCGCGGCCCTTCGGACGCCGCTGTCGCAGCACCCGAAGCTCACGGGCCAGCTGGCGAAGCGCCTCTACCTCTGGGTGGGCCTGGCCCTGCGCCAAGGCCTGGCCGACCGCTTCCGCCTCGACGTCACCATCCTGGACGACGCCCTGGCCGCCTCGATGAACGAGGCGCAGAACGGCATGGCGCTGTCCGAGAGCCAGCCCCGTACCGCGCGCGAGGGGGAACGCGAGGTGATGGAGCAGCGGCTGGTCGACAAGCTCCACTCCGCGGGCCAGCTGCGCCCCGGCTACCTCATCCGCGCGCTGCGCGAGGGCCGCCTCGGCCTGTTCGCCAACTCGCTGGCGATTCTGGGCCGCTTCGACACGGACCATGTCCAGGCGACCCTGGACTCCGACCGGCCCGAACTGCTCGCCCTCGCCTGCGCCGCCGTGGGGATCGACCGCAGCGTCTTCCCCGACATTCTGGAGATGACGCGCAAGCTGAACGAGGGCCGCCCCGGCGGCGGCGCCGAAGGCGCACGCAAGGCCTCGGTGGCCTTCGCGCCGGTCTCCGCGGAGGTCGCCGGCGCCGCCTTCCGTCAGGCCGCTCAGGCCCTGTCACACGCCTGACTCAAACCGCCGTTTGACACGAAGCAGAGCTTCGTCATCTCTAGCGGCCGATGAAAAAGTCGTTCGTCACCCGCCTCACCTTCGTCGCCAGCAACCGGCCGGAGGCCCAGGAGTCGCGGGAGCGGCTGGTGGCGCGCTACGGCGACGCCGGCCTCGACGATGCCCAGGTCATTGTGGCGCTGGGCGGCGACGGGTTCATGCTCGAAACCGTCCACGAGCTGATGGGCTCCAGCAAGCCTATCTACGGCATGAACCGCGGCTCGGTCGGCTTCCTGATGAACGAGTTCTCGGAGGACGACCTGCTGGGACGGATCAATGCCGCCGAGCAGGCCGAGATCCACCCGCTGCGGATGCAGGCGGTGGACGTGGACGGCAAGACCCACGAGGCCCTGGCGTTCAACGAGGTCAGCCTGCTGCGCACGACGCGCCAGGCGGCGAAGCTGCGAATCTCGGTGGACGGCAAGGTCCGCCTGTCCGAGCTGATCTGCGACGGCGCCCTGATCTCCACGCCGATGGGCTCGACCGCCTACAACCTGTCGGCCCACGGACCGATCATCCCCCTCGACGCCAAGATCCTCGCGCTCACGCCCATCAGCGCGTTCCGGCCGCGCCGCTGGCGGGGCGCCCTGCTCTCGCACACCGCGCGCCTGCGCCTGGAGGTGCTGGAAGGCGAGAAGCGGCCCGTCAGCGCCGTGGCCGACAATTTCGAGGCCCCCAACGTCATGGAGGTCTACATCGCCGAGGACCGCGACGTTTCGCTCTGCATGCTGTTCGACGCCGGCCGCAGCCTGGAAGAGCGTGTTTTGGCGGAGCAATTCTCGGTCTGAACGGCCCCGCCGACACCCCTCATTAACGGGTTCACCTTAACCTCGCCGGGCGATCGTTCGGGAGAGTCACGTGAGCGAACCCAAGTCCGGCCAGATGATCCAGGCGCCCAGCGCCCTTCGCCTCAAGGTGGGCGGTGGTCGGCTCGGCGCCATCGATCCCGCCGCGATCGCCAAGGCCGAGGCGGCGCTGAAAAGCCTGTCGGGTAACTTCACCCAGTGGCTGAACGACGAGATCACCAAGCTCGAGAACGCGCGCCAGACGGTCCGGGCCGAGGGTCCGAGCCCCGAGAACATGGAAAGCCTGTACCTGCGCGCCCACGACCTGAAGGGTCTTGGCGCCACCTACGGCTTCCCGCTGATCACCCGCATCGCCGGCCTGCTGTGCCGCCTGATCGACGACAAGTCCAAGCGCCTGCAGGCGCCGGTGGGCCTGATCGACGCGCATATCGACGCCATCAAGGCGGCCGCCCGCGACGACATCAAGACCGAGGACCATCCCGTCGGCAAGATCCTGGTCCAGGAACTCGAAAGCCGTATCCGCGACTTCGGCGCCTAACCCAGGCTAGACCTTCATCGCGAGCTGCGTGCGCTCCATCGCCTCGGCGACGTCGCCATAGCCAGCGTCCGGCGGCAGCACGAGGAACCGGGCGCCGTCGCGCACCTCGACCTTCGGCAGCACCGGCACCAGCGTCCGGGCCTGAGCACGGGCGACACAGTCCTCGGCGCTCGACGCCTCGGCCAGCAGCTGCACGTTCATCCGCGTCGGGAAGATCACCGTGCGCTCGCCGGCGTCGGCGAGGCGGAGCACTTCGGTGGGCGCGACCCACTCCGCGTCCACCGCCTCGCGCCCGTCGGCGGCCGCCACCTGGTCGGCCGGCGCGCGCACGGCGTAGAACCATGTGTCGAAGCGTTTCGGCATCATGGTGGGGGTGATCCAGCGTGCGAACACCGCCAGGGCATCCAGGCGCAAGCGAACCCCCAGGTCGCGCACCACGTCGATGAAGGCCGCCTCCCCGTGGTCCACCGCCGAGCGCATGGCCGGGTCGCACACCTCGGCGAAGTCCGAACCGTCCAGCCCCTCGGCAAGCAGAATGCCCGCCTCCTCATAGGCTTCGCGGATGGCCGCGATCCGCAGGCCCCGCTGCTCGGCATCGAAGGCGTCCCAGCCCAGGCAATGGTCCGACCACGCCGGGTCGTCGTCGCCGGCGTGCGTCTTGCCGCCTGGAAACACCATGGCGCCCGACGCGAAGTCGATCTGGTGGTGACGCTTGACCATCAGGACCTGGAATTCCGGCGCGTCGCGCAGGAGCAGGATCGTGGCGGCAGGCTTGGTCTCGGCGGGTTGGGGCGCTTCGCTCATGCCGCCAGCTTGGGCCGCCAGCCGAACCCCGGCAAGGTCACCCGGCGGAAGCCTCAGGCGAGGAGGACGACGTCGCGTTCGGGGGCGGGGGGCGTCGCCAGACGGGCGTCCATGCGGGCCAGCAGATAGTCGACGTCCTCACGCGACGCCTGCTCCGGCTGAGTCAGGAAGCGCTGCAGCATGCGTTCCTGGAAGCGTTCCTGATCCTTGGCCCCACCGTCGAACTCCATGGAGTGATAGGTGTCGACGGCGGCCCGGAAGGCTGGGAACAGACGCGCGGGCAGCCCGGCCCGCTCGTAGATCGCACGCAGGCCCAGCGGCCCGGCGTCGTGGATCATCAGCCAGGTGCGATGGTGCGGCACGCCCGCCAGTTCTGCCACACCCCATTCGAAGAAGGTCATATGCCCGCTGGCCAGCGCGCGCAGGAGCAGCGAGGCGGTCAGCCGCCCCTCGGCGTTCAGGTGGGTGACCAGCGTGCGGACATCGGCCGCCTTGCCGGCCTGGTCCACCAGGTCGACGGTCGCGCGTTCCGTGACGCCGATCACGAGTTCCAGCGCCGTCTCGCCCGTGACGGCGTGATGCGTCACGAGGTGGTCGCGCACCTTCTCGGTGACGAGGCCGATCAGCCGTTCGGTGATCGAGAGCGGCAGCACGCTGCGATAGGCCATGGCCGCCAGGACGCGCTCGGACGTCTCGAAACGGTCGACGATCCGGTTCAGCCCGGCTTCGGAGAACTCGGCGCCCGGATTGGAGCAGGCCGCGGTCACGGCGCGCTCGCCGCCGTACTCGCCCAGGCTGTCCGTCACGGTCGCCGAGAGCTCCGGCCTCCGCGCGATCGCCACCTGGCGGACCGGACCGCCCAGCCGAACGATTTCGGCCAGATCGGCGTCCGTGAAGGCCGGCGAAAATGTCAGCAGCGGCAAACAGACGCTCTCGACGTCGCGCGACAGCTTCAGGGCAACGTCGCGCGGCACGACGTTGGAAGCTTGCAGGGTCTCGGCGATCGCCTTGCGCACCAGCTCGGCCGCATCGGCGGCCATCACCCGGAGGATGTCGGCGGCCAGCTCGCGATCCTCGGCGGACAGCGGCGCATGGTCCATGCTGTGGCAGAGCTTGCGGGCCGCCACGGCGCGTTCGTCCGGGGTCGCCCCCTTCACCAGCGTACGGATATCCTCATCCGTCAGCGCCGAGCGCGTCGTCGCCATCCCCGTCTCTCATCCCCGTCCGAAGCAGCTTCGGAGTCCCGCGATTCGACATTTGCCCGGCCAAGCTTAACGGGAGGTTGCCAACCGAATCTGTGGATTAAGGATTTCGCGTAACGGGCCGCCAACGGCTGGCGCCTAGCCTGGTCCCTCGCCTGCGAAGGGACCCATCCGTGGCCTCGACATCCGCCTTCGATCCACCCCTGGATCCGACTGTCACCGACCAGGGAATGAAGGCCCAGACCGCGCTGCTTCCCTATGCGCTACTGGCTTTTGGCATCTGCCTGCCGATCTTCGTTTGGGTCGGGGGACACGCCGCCAACGCCGCCTGGATGAGCCTGAACCTCGCCGGCTTCGCGATCGGCTGGGCCGCGCTCTATGGCGCGGTGAACTGGCTGAAGACGCCGGCTGCGGCCGATCTACGCAGGCGCGCCCGGGTCCATGTCCTTGCGGGCCTCGTGTGGGCTCTGACCATCGCCGGACTGGCGCTCTTCGCCCACTTCGCCGGGCCGGTGCGCGAGACGCTCCTCCTCCTTGCCCTGGCCGGCGCGCTCATCTGCACCGTCTTCACCGTGACCTGGCTGCCCAGCCTGCTGATCGTGGCGCCGGTGGCGCTGGCCGGCCCGTTGGTGGCGCTGTTCCTGCATCCCGAGGCGTTGGGCATGGCGCACCTGGCCCTCAGCGCCGCGGCCCTGGGACTGGCCCTCGCGCTCCTGGTCAACCGCATCCTGCGCACCCAGTTCGCCCTGGCCGCCGAACGCGAACTGTTGATCGCCGAGCGAGCCGAACAGGCCGAGGCCGCGCGCCGCCTCGCCCGATCCAAGTCCGACCTCGTCTCGACCCTGTCCGACGAAATCCGCCATGGGCTCACCGGGGTGGCTCACGTCCTGGCCTCCGCCGCCGGCCGTGGCCGCGTCGCGCCGTCGCGCCAGCAGATCACCGCCGCGCTGGACGCCGTGAACGAGTTGCTGGGCGTGCTGGACACCACGGTCGACGCCGAGAACGCCGAAGCGGGACGCCTGACGGTGGAAGCCCACCCCTTCGACCTCGTCGCCCTGGCCCGCGATCTTGTGCAGGCCAGCCGGCCGGGGGCGTCGGCCAAGGGGCTGGAGTTGTCCGTCCACCTGGACGACCGGCTGGCGGACGGTCAGGGCTGCGCCGTCGGCGACGCTGTCCGCGCCCGCCAGGTGCTGGGCGCCCTGGTCGCCAACGCTGTCAAGTTCACCATGCGCGGCCGCGTCGAGGTTCGCCTTTCGGTGCTGGGAGAGCGCATCGCCGCCGCGGTGGCCGACACGGGACCTGGCCTCGCGGAACATGAGCTCGCCGCCGCGCTTCGCCCGTTCGAACGGGTCGCCCGGACCAGCGCCGGCGCCGCGGGCGCGGGCCTCGGCCTGCCGCTGGCCGTCCGGCTCGCGCGCCTCATGGGCGGCGACGTGCGCGCCGAAAGCGCCGTCGGCCTGGGAAGCTGCTTCACGTTCGAGCTCCCCTACGACGCCGCCGCCCGGTTGCAGCAGCCGGCCCCGGCCCGGCCGCCTGCTCCGATCGAAGATCCGGGCCGGCGCCTGCGGATCCTGATGGTCGAGGGCGAAGCCCGCGCCGGGGCGATGCTGCGGGCGTGCCTGGAGCAACTGGGCCACCAGGTGGTCCACGCGGCGGATGGCGGGCGCGCCGTCGGCCTGGCCCGCATCTGCGACCTGGACCTGATGGTCGCCGACGGCGCGGCCACGGTCGCGGCGCTGCGGGCGCTGGACGGAGCCGCCTCCGTGACGCCGGTCATCGCCCTCATCAGCGGCGAGGCGGAGGACGCCGACGCGGCGCTCGCCGCCGGTTGCGACGCCCTGCTGCGCCGTCCGGTCGCCGTGCCCGCCGCCGCCCGGGCCATCGCCGAGGCGCTCCAGGCCGGGCGCCCCGCCAACGATCGCGCGAAGGTGGCGTAGGCGCCGCCCCGTCACCTCCGCTACGGTGCCCTCACGAACAGGAGGGAACGCGTGCTGCTCGAAGGTCTGAAGGTCGTCGACTTCTCCGCCTACATCGCCGGCCCCGGCGCGGCGGGCATCCTCGCCGACTGGGGCGCCTCGGTGATCAAGGTCGAGCGTCCGGGCGGCGACAACATGCGCCATGTCTTCGCCGACCTGGCCAACGACCTGGGCTCGAACCCGACGTTCGATCTCGACAATCGTGGCAAGCGCGGCGTGGTGCTCGACATCTCGAAGCCCGCTGGCCGCGAGGCGCTGGCCCGCTTGGCCGCCGAGGCCGACGTCTTCCTCACCAACGTCCGCCCGGTTTCGCTGAAGAAGCACGGGCTCGACGACGAGACCCTGCGCAAGGCCAATCCCCGGCTCGTCTATGCGGTGATCACCGGCTACGGCCTCGAGGGTCCCGAGGCGCACCTGCCCGGCTTCGACGTCACCGCCTTCTGGGCGCGCTCTGGCATCGGCTACATGACGGCCCCGAAGGGCGCCGAGCCGTTCCTGCGCACCTCGGGCGTGGGCGACCACTCGACCTCGCTGGCGACGGTCTCGGCAATCCTGGCGGCGCTCTACGAGCGCGAGCGCACGGGCAAGGGCCGGCTGGTCCAGACCTCGCTGCTGGCCTCCGGCGTCTATCTGATGGGCTCGGACCTGGCGGTGCAGCTCAAGTTCGGCCGCGTGGCCTCGGTGCGCCCGCGCGCCAACCCGATCAACGCGCTCTCCAACTACTATCAGAGCTCGGAGGGCCGCTGGTTCGTGCACAATCCGCGCGGCTCGGGCGGCGGTTGGGAGAAGTTCTGCGAAGCCGCGGGCCGGCCCGAACTGGTCGCCGACGAGCGCTTCGCCACCGGCAAGGCGCGCCGCCAGAACGCCGCCCAGCTCTCGGCGGAACTCGACGCGGGGTTCGCCGCCCTGCCGTTCGACGAGATCGCCCGCCGGCTGGATGCCGCCGACCTGGTCTGGGCGCCGCTGCAAACCCCGGGCGAGGTAGCTCAAGATCCGCAGGTCGCCGCGGCCGGAGCCTTCGTCGAGGTGGAGGACGGCCAGGGCGGGACCTATCGCTCGCCCGCCGCCCCCGCGCGCTTCCCGGGCGCCGACGCGACGCGCCTTCCGCCGGCGCCGAAGCTGGGCCAGCACACCCGCGAGGTCCTGGCCGAGGCGGGGTATGGCGAGGCGGAGATCGAGGCGATGTTCGCCGACGGCGCGGCGGCCTAACTCTCGCGGCTGTCCGAAAGCATCCGCAGCATCTCGCTGGTGAACAGCGAACCCGTGAGGCGGCTGCCGATCCCGGCCTGGTCGGCCGGCTGCGAGCCCTTGAGGATCATGGCCACCAGGGCCTCCTGCTCGCGCTGGCGCGAGGCCCGGCGCGTGGAGGCGTACTGGATGAAGCCGCCGTCCACCGGATCGGCGGCTTCCTGGGCCGGCCGATCGATGGCGAGGCCGCTGCCGCCGTTCCGGGTCAGGTTGGCATAGACCTCGCCCACCGTGGCGGCGCGGCCGTCGCGATAGAAGATGGTCTTGTTGGCGCGGGCGGCGTCCGGGAACAGCGAAGCGGCGGACGCGCCCGGTTGGCTTTCCGCCGCGCGGATCAGCTTGGCCGAGCCGGCCGGGCCGAGGAAGTGGGCTACGTAGAGTTCGCCCGAGGTCGGCTCGCGGCCGACCCGGCCCTTCAGGTACGCCGCATGATCCGCGGCCATCTCGCCGGCCATCAGCGAGGCGGCGTGGGGGTCCAGCTTCAGGTCCATGACGGCGCGACGCGCCTCCCCGTCGGCGACGCGGTAGCGCCCGTCCGAACCCTTGGTGATCAGGTCGGCGTAGCGGGCATAGCCGTGCTTGGAGCCATGCTGCTTCAAGGTGGACAGCCACGTCTGGTCGACGAACTGGAAGAGCCCGGCGGCCGATGAGGTGGAGGCTCGGGCGCGCGGGTTGAAGCTGCTCTCGCGGCCCGCAGTCTTCATCAGGAATCCGAAATCCACCCCCGTCGCCTGGGAGGCGCGTTGGATGGCGGCTTCGACGATGCCCCGGATTCCCTGGACGGCCATGCGCCAGTGGTCGCCGATCATGGTTAACGCTCAGCTAACCCTGTTAACGAAGCGTCGTGCGGGCGTCCGCCGTCGCCACATTACTGCTGTAATTTCTGAGTGCATTACGCCTGTAAATCACTTGGAGCCCGCCATGGTCATCCGCCAACCCACGCCCTTCGACTTCGTCGCCCCGCGGCGGCGCATGTCGCGCACCACGAGCCTGGTCGTCGCCGCCTCCCTGAGCCTGCATGCCCTCGTGGCGGCCTACCTCGCCATGATGCAATTCGCGCCGCCAAAGCCGGCGGTGACGCCCGAAGATCCGCCGGTGATCGTCGACCTCGTGCCCAAGAAGGTGGAGCCGCCGCCCCCGCCGCCGGAGTCCCCGCCCCGGCGCGTCGTCTCGCCGCGCCCGCCAATCCTCACCGATGTCCCGATCCCGGTTACGCCGACGCCCCTTCCGCCGGTGATCGAGCCTCTCCCCACGCCAGGGCCGGTGACCGTCACCCCGCCGCAACCCATCGCGCCGCCCACCCCCGATCCGGTCATCCGCAACCCGACATGGGTGAGCCGCCCCAACGGCGCGGACATGGCGCGGTTCTACCCGGACCGGGCCGTGCGCATGGAGGTAGAGGGCCGCGCGGTGATCTCGTGCGAGGTCACGGACGCCGGGGCGGTTTCGGCCTGCCGCCTCATCTCGGAGACGCCGGACGACATGGGGTTCGGCGCCGCGGCGCTGAAACTCGCGAGGTACTTCCGCATGAGCCCGCAGACCGTGGACGGCCGCGCGGTGGGCGGGGCGCAGGTCGCGATCCCGATCGCATTCAGGCTGCCGAAGTGACGCGCCGTCTGGGCCTGCCCTAGTAGCTTTTCGGCAGGCCCAGCACGCGCTCGGCGATGTAGTTCAGGATCATCTCGCGGCTGACCGGGGCGATGCGGGCGATCATGGATTCGCGGAAGTAGCGCTCCACGTCGAACTCCTTGGCGTAGCCCATTCCGCCGTGCGCCAGCACCGCCGCCTCGCAGGCCTTGAAGCCCGCCTCGCCGCCCAGGAACTTGGCCGCGTTGGCCTCGGCGCCGCACTCGCGCCCGGCGTCGAACAGAGCCGCGGCCTTGAAGGCCATGAGGTTCGCCGCTTCCAGCTCGGCCCAGGCCCTGGCCAGCGGATGCGCCACCCCCTGGTTCTGGCCGATGGGCCGGCCGAACACTACCCGCTCCTTGGCATAGCCCGCCGCCCGCTTCAGCGCCGCGCGGCCCAGGCCCACGGCCTCGGCGCCGATCAGCACCCGCTCGGGGTTCAGCCCCTCCAGCAGGTAGTAGAAGCCCCGCCCCTCCTCGCCGACTAGGTCCCCGGCCGGCACGTGCAGGTCGTCGATGAAGACGGCGTTCGATTCCACCGCCTTGCGGCCCATCTTCGGGATCGGCGTGGCCTCGATCCGGCTGCGGTCGAAGTCGGTGTAGAACAGGCTCAGCCCCTCGGTCGGCCGCTTCACCTCCTCCTTCGGCGTGGTGCGCGCGATGATCAGCATCTTGGTCGCGCGCTGGGCGTTCGTGGTCCACATCTTCCGGCCGCGGATGACGTAGCCGTCGTTGGTCCGCGTGGCCCGGGTCGTCAGGCTGGTGGTGTCGAGCCCCGCGTCGGGCTCCGTCACCGCGAAGCAGGTCCGATCCTCGCCGGCGATGATGCGGGGGATGGCCGCCTTCCGCTGGGCCTCCGTGCCGAACTTCACCACCGGCATCAGGCCGAAGATGTTGAGGTGCATGGCGCTGGCGCCGGAGAAGCCCGCCCCGCTCTCGGCCACCGCCTGCATCACGATCGCCGCCTCGGTCAGGCCCAGGCCCGATCCGCCAAATTCGGTCGGCATCGCCACGCCCAGCCAGCCCGCCTGCGCCATGGCCGCAACGAAGGCCTCGGGAAACGCGCCGCTCTCGTCGGTCTTCCGCCAGTAGGCCGCATCGAAGCCCTCGCAGAGGCGGACCACCGCATCGCGGATCGCCTGCTGCTCGTCCGAGAACCAGAAGCCGTTCATGCTCACCCCCGAAAGCGCGCCGGATCCAGCCGCGCGGCATGGGGGCCGGGATCACGCCCCGTCACGCAAGCGGCGATCGCCTGGGCGACCAGCGGCGCCAGCAGCCACCCATTGCGGCGCGAACCGACGGCCAGCATCACGCCCGGCGCCGCGCCCGGCCCAACCATCGGCAGTCCGTCCGCCGTGGCCGCCCGCACGCCCGCCGCCATCTGAATCGGAGCTCCGCGCAGCCCTGGAAACAGACGCAATCCCGCGGCCAGCAGCGGCTTGGCCTTGTCCTCCTCCACGGTCACGTCGGCGCGGCCGGGCTCCATGGTGGCTCCGAACGCCATGCCCGAACCCGGAGCGGCGTAGACACCCTCCCCGCGGACCGTGACGCCCGCGGACTGCGCCGCGACGCGGACGATGTGACCCTTGATCGGCGAGAGCGCCGAAAGCTCCGGCGCGATATCCCTCAAGCCTTCCGTCGCCCCAGTCGCGATCACCAGGACATCGGCGTCGCCGCGCTCGCGTACGACCCGGCGCTCGAACCGCACCCCTGCCGCGGCCGCCGCATTGGCCAGGGCCCCCATGGCGGTTGGCGCATCGATCCGCCAGTCCTCGCGGCTCAGCAGCGCCACGTCGACGGCTTCCGACAGCCCCGGCGCCAGGCCGCGCGCGGTGTCGCCGCCGATCTCGGCGGGCCGCATCTGCAGTGCGCCAAAGCCCGCCGCCACCTTCTCCAGCCAAGGCTCATCGCCCACCGCCAGCGCACCGGACCGCTCCAGCACCACCCCAGCCCGCTGGG
Organism: Phenylobacterium sp. FG114; assembly: GCF_057809855.1. Lineage (NCBI taxonomy): Bacteria > Pseudomonadati > Pseudomonadota > Alphaproteobacteria > Caulobacterales > Caulobacteraceae > Phenylobacterium > Phenylobacterium sp. FG114. The sequence continues at coordinate 34,733 of NZ_JBMDKU010000016.1, forward strand.
CCAGCCCCGGCCACAGGTCGCGGGCCGCCATCAGCAGGTCCAGATGTGGGCGCGCGCATTCGTCCAGCACCGCCTCGAACGCCGGCGCGATCATGCCGGCCGCGACGCTCGAAGCGTTGGGCCCGCCGGGGTCGCAGACCGTCACCCGACAGCCGGCCTCGGCCAAGACCAGGGCGGTCGTCAGGCCCAGCACGCCGGCGCCGGCGACGGTGACTCGGGGCGCGTTCGTCATCCGCCTAACGAGCCGTCGCCCACAAGAAAAGCAAGCCCTGGAACCTCGACCGCAGCGGCGGGTTCACTGGCCCGAACCGTTTCCCCGAGGGAGAGCACCATGGCCACCACCCAAGCCGCGTCCAGCAAGTCCAAATCGTCGTCCGGCGTGACGAAGACCGGAAAGGCGTCCGCGCGCCCCGACGACGCCGTCAGCCTGCTGATGGCCGATCACCGCGAAGCGGAAGACCTGTTCAAGCAGTACGAGAAGGCCAAGGAAGACGCGAAGAAGAAGCAGGCCATCGCCTTGAAGGTCATCGCCGCGCTGCGCGTCCACATGGTTCTGGAGGAAGACATCTTCTATCCGGCCTCCCGGCCCTTCGTGGACGAACAGGACACCGTCAACGAAGCCGAGGTCGAGCATGCCTCGGCCAAGTCGCTGATGGACCAGATCGAAGCCATGTCGCCCGACGATGACTATTACGACGCCAAGGTGAAGGTGCTGAGCGAGTTGATCGAGCACCACGTCGAGGAAGAGGAAACCGAGTACTTCCCCGAACTTCGGAAGTCCGAAATGGACCTCAAGGCGCTCGGCGAGGAGATGAAGGCGCGCAAGGCCGAGCTGGCGCCGAAGGCCAACTGAGCCGGCGATGGCCGAAGCCCTCGATCCGGCCATCCCGGACGATATCGAGCGCCTCGCCCATGAGGTGCTGCAGGCCGCCTGCGACCGTGAGCTGATGCTGGCCACGGCGGAAAGCTGCACCGGCGGCCTGCTCGCCTCGCTCCTCACCGACATCCCGGGCAAGAGCCACGCCTTCGAGCGTGGCCTCGTCACCTACACCGACGACTCCAAGCATGAACTGCTGGGCGTTCCGCGCGCCGTCCTGGCAGAGGACGGCGCGGTCTCGGAAGCTTGCGCCCGCGCCATGGCGGAAGGCGCGATCGCCGCGTCCCGCGCGCATCTCGCGGTCTCGATCACCGGTTTCGCCGAGGGACCGCAGGCGGGCTTGGTGCACGTCGCCTGCGCCCGTAAAGGCGGAGAGACCCGCCACCGCCTCGCCCGCTTTGGCGACATCGGTCGTGCGCGGGTCAGGATCAGCGCCCTCCGCGCCAGCCTGCGGCTTTTCGCCGAGGCTCTGGAAGATCTGGCGAAGGCCGCCTGAGCTATCCGATTGCGGGCAGGCCCCGCGCCTTCTAGCCTCCCCTCCAAAGCTCAGCCGTGTTTCGCGCACGACGCAATCGCGCAATGGACGCGCACGCGGAACGCTATAGAAGCGGCGGTATGTTATCGGGGGTAACTCGGTACGGTCTCGGGGGAAACTCAGTTGATACGCGACTTCCTGGTCTGGCTGGCCACGCAGGTCGGCAAGGGTCCCGGCGAATACGATCCGTCATGGAGCGAGGCCCTCGCCAGCACGCTGAACGTCTGGGGCCTGCTCGAAGGCACCCACGTCCTGTCGCTGATGTTGTTCGCCGGCACCATCTTCCTGGTGGACTTCCGGCTGCTGGGCTGGGGCTTTCGCAAGACGCCGGTCTCGGTCATCAGCGATCGCGTGCTTCCGCTGACCGTCTTCGGCTTCTTCCTCATGGTGGTGACAGGCGTCTTACTTTTCTATGCCAAGCCTTTGCTTTATTACCATAATCTCTGGTTCCGCCTGAAGTTGATCTTCCTGGCGATCGCCGTGATCAACATCTTCGTCTTCCACTACAAGGTGCAGAAGGACCGCGACGCCTGGGACAGCGCGCCCCGACCGCCCGGCAAGGCGCGACTCTCGGCCGCCGTCTCGATCATCTCCTGGATCACGGTCATCACCTTCGGCCGCTTCATCGCCTACGACTGGTACGAGTGCGGCAAGCCGCTCCCGCACTGGGCCAACTTGGCCCAGGAATGCGCCGCCTCCGAACGGGGCGCCATCGACCTCACGGAGCTGACGAAGTGATCGCGCCTCAGGACATCTTTCCCGCCATCGGCCCCTGGGTCGGCACGCTCGACGAGACGTTTCCTGGCGCCCAGATCAAGCCGTACTTCGCCCAGTGGGAAGTGCTGCACATCCTGTCGCTGGCCTTGCTGGGCGGCGCCAGCATCCTGCTGAACCTGCGCCTCATCGGCTCGGGCCTTACCGATGAAAGCCCGTCCGAGGTGCGCCGGGGCGTGCTGCCCTGGCTGAACCTGGGGGTGATCGGCGTGCTCGTGACCGGCATCCTGATCGGCACGTCGAATCCGGAGCGGCTCTACACCTCCGAAGCCTTCACCGCGAAGATGCTCGGCCTCGCCGCCGCGCTGATCCTGACCTACGGCGTCGCCCTGCCCGCCGCCAAGCTGGACGGCCGGCTCAGCCGCGGCGCCGGCGTCGCGGCCGCCATCGGCCTGGCGCTCTTCGGCCTGTGCGTGGGCGTGTTCGCGGTCGCCAAGCTGGTGAACCCCGGCCTCTGGCACGTGATCATCGCCGCATCGCTGATCGTGCTCTTCGTGACGCGCGGCCTGACGCGGATCGTCTACCTGGTCGGCCTCCTGGGCCTGATGGCGGCCCAGCTCGCCATCCACCACCTGATCTACAAGCCCGACGACTACGCGCACCTCGATCCCGCCAACAAGGTGCTGATCCTGGTCTATCTGGCCTGGATCCTGGCCGCCGCCGCGGTGCAGATCGTCAGCACCGGACGCAGCCAGACCGGCGGGGGCCCCGCCGTGAAGGCCCTGGCGTACGCGGCGATCCTGGTCTGGGTAGCGACGGCCGCGGCGGGCCGCTGGATCGCGTTCGCCTAGCGACCGTCGGCGGCGCCGCGGGCGATGAGGCTCACCAGGCCCGCCGCGAGCGCCGCCGCCGCGCCCAGCGCGAGGCCGATCCTCGGCGCGACGTCCAAGGCAGATACGTCGAACAGCAGGGCCATCGATGCCGCGCCCGCGGCTTGGCCCGATAGCCGCGCGATTCCCTGCATCCCGCCGGCGGCGCTGCTCCGGTCGCGGGGCGCGGATTGAAACAGGCTGCGATTGTTCGGCACGTTGAACAGGCCGAACCCAACGCCGCAGAGGATGCTGCAGGCGCTGAGCGCGAGCGGCCCTGCCTGCAGAGGCAGGGCGGCGCCCGCGGCCAGGCCACCGGCCAGGACGACGCCACCCGTAAGGCACAGCAGCGCCGGAGATATCCGGTTCGCCAACCGGCCGGCCAGGGGGCCGGCCACCGCCACGGCGAGCGGCCATGCGGCGAGGCAGAGGCCCGCGACCACCGGCGTGAGGCCGAGGGCGTGCTGGAAGTGGAAGGGCAGCGCGATCACCGCGGCGCCCTGGGCCATGAAACAAAGCACCGACGCGATGGCCGGGATACGGAAGGACCGATTGCGCAGCAGGTCCACGGGAACGAGCGGCGAGGCCCGGCGCGAATCCCGCGTCACCAGTACGGCGGCGTAGGCCGCGGCGCCGACGAACAGGACCGTGGCGAGCACCGGCTGGGCCGGAGCCAACTGGGCTCCGATCACCAGCGCGCCGAAGGTGCAGGCGCTGAGCGCGACGCTGACCAGGTCCACCGGCCGTCCCGTCCCACCCGCGCTTGGAAGAGCTCTCGAGGCGAGCAGCACGGCGATCGCGATCGGCAGGTTCACCACGAACAGCCACGGCCACGACCCCAGCGAAAGGATCGCCGCGCCCAGCGTCGGCCCGGCGGCCGACGACAGGGCGACAGCCAGCGCATTCCAGCCGATGGCCGCTCCAAGCCGTTCCTTCGGCACGATGAAGCGCAGGAGCGCGACGCCCAGCGCCATGACGGCCGCCCCGCCGAGCCCCTGGACGAAGCGCGCCGCGGTCAGGATCTCAAGCGAGGGCGATAGCGCGCAGAGCACGGACCCCACGGTGAAGAGCCCGGCCCCCGCCGCGAATACCCGCCGGTAGCCGAAGCTCTCGCCCAAGGCCGCGGCGGGCAACAGCGCCGTGATGAGGCCGAGTTGATAGGCCGTCACCACCCGGACAACCGCGGCCGGGGTCACCCCGAGCGCCGCGCCGATCGTAGGCAGGGCGACGTTGGCGATCGCGGCGTCGAGCACAACCACGACCATCGCCGCGAGCACCGAGGCGGTGGCCAGCGCCCGGCGCGCTCCGACCAGGCCCTCCGAATCCACGGCTGGCGCGAGGGCAAGCGCGGTCACGGCGTCGCCCCGCCCCAGAAGCCGTCCCGCTGGACGTAGCGCGTCACCCGGCGCTCGACCTGATCCTCTCGTTTGAGGTCGCGTTCGGTAAACCGGAAGAGCACGGCGGGACCGGCGATGCACAGGGTGTCGTGGATGTCCCCGGGCAGGTAGACCTGCGCCATGCCGGGCCTCACCAGCGTGGCGTTGCGCTTGACGAGCCTTACCCCGCCTCCGGGCGCCTCGACCCGACCATAGGTCCCCATCTCGCTTTCGCCCTGTTGGACGGCGTAGACGACCCAGCTCCGACCGTGGTCGTGCGGCGGACGATAGAGGCCCGCCGGCTCCACATGGGCGAGGAGCACGAAGCCGTGCGCGGGGTCGCGGTAGAGTTCGCGGCTGGCCGGCCGGTCCGGGTGCAGTTCCATCAGCCAGGGTTCGTCCGGCGACGCCTGGGCCAGCGCCTCCAAGTGCAGCCGGCTCGTCTCCGCCAGCTCGCTCGTCAGCGGCCCCCAAGTCGAACTCAGGGCGGCCATCGACTCTTCAAGTGTGCTCTTCGCCATCGCATTCCTCGCTTCCGCCGGCGTGCAGCCGGGTCTCGCAATGAAGCTAGGGTGGCGTAGGACATGGCGGAATACGCAACGATTGCAGGTTACCCGTGCGTCTGACGCCATATATGCTAGAGTTGGCGGATGTCGGGTCCTGACCTCAACCTGCTCGTCGTCCTGGACGTCCTGCTCGAGGAGGGCAGCGTCGCGGGCGCGTCTCGCAGGCTGCGGCTCAGCCCCTCCGCGATGAGCCGCGCCCTCGCCCGGCTGCGTGAAACCACCGGAGACCCGCTGCTGGTTCGGGCGGGACGCGGCCTTGTCGCCACGCCGCGCGCGATCGAGTTGCGAGAGCGGGTCGGCGCACTTGTCGCCGAGGCGCAGGCTGTTCTTCGACCGGTCGAGGCGATCGACCTCACGACGCTGGAACGAACCTTCACCCTCCGCACCAGCGACGGCTTCGTGGAGAATTTCGGCCCGAGGCTGCTCGCGCGCGTCGGGGCGGAAGCGCCGGGGATCCGCCTGAACTTCCTCCAGAAGTCGGACAAGGACAGTGCGCCCCTAAGAGAGGGCCGGGTCGACCTCGAGACCGCTGTCGTCGAACCGTCGATGGGACCGGAGTTGCGCGCCCAGGCGCTCTTCCGCGACCGTCTCGTCGGCGCGGTCAGCGCCGATCATCCGCTGGCCGGCAAGCGCATCACCGCCCAGGCCTATGCGGACGCATCGCACGTCATCGTCTCGCGCAGCGGCTTCGACGAAGACGCGGTGGAGCGGCCCTTCCTACCGGACGGATTCCACCGACGGGCGGTCAGCGCGGTCAGCGGCTTCGCGACGGCCCTGGCGCTGGCCCGCAATTCCGATCTGGTCGCCACGGTCCCTGACCGTCACACGGCGGCGCTGCGCGAGGATATGTTCACCTTCCCGATCCCGCTGCGGACGGACGGCTTCACCGTTTCGATGGTCTGGCATCCGCGGCTCGACGCCGAGCCGGTCCACAGGTGGCTGCGCGCCTGCGTTCGTCAGGTCTGCGCCGCGAGCCCGGCGAGCGCGCCGGATGCCGCGCCAGGATGCCTCTCGCCCCAGCCCTGATGCCATTCGGGTTCACCCGCGTAGCGCTTGGCCAGGAAGTCCACGAAGGCCCGCACCTTGGCCGCCAGGTGCCGTGCGTGCGGATAGACCGCGTGCACATGGATCTCCTCGGGCTCGAAGTTGCAGAGGATGGGGACCAGCCGCCCCGCGCGCAGGTCGTCCGCCGCGGCGAACGCCGGCGTCCGCACGATGCCGAAACCCTTCACCGCCGCCTCTACGCAGGCCTCGGCCCCATTGAACCGAAGACGCCCCTGCACGCGCACCTCGTGGGCGTCGCCCTTGCGGCCGAAGCGCCAGAGGGTGGCGTCACGCGCGTTCGTGTCGAGGATGGCCTCGTGCTTCGCCACCTCCTCCAGCGTCAGTGGCGTCCCCGCGCCGGCGAGATAGTCAGGTGAGGCGCAGGTGATCATCCGCACCGCGGCCAGCCTGCGCGCCACCAGCGAACTGTCCGTCAGGTGTCCGATGCGCACGGCCACGTCGAAGCCTTCCTCCACCAGGTTCACCATCCGGTCGGAGAAGACCACATCGAGCGACACCGCCAGGCAGCCGGTGGCGAATTCCAGCAGGGCCGGCGTGAGCTGGTTCTTCCCGAACGAGACCGGCGCGGAGATCTTCAGGTTGCCCGACGGGCCACTCTGGTCCTTCACCGAGGTCTCGAGCGCGTCGAACTGCTCGATCAGGTCGCGAGCCCGCTCCAGGTAGGCCTGCCCCGTATCGGTCAGCGAGACGTCGCGGGTCGTCCGGTTCAGCAACCGCGCGCCCAGACGGTTTTCCAGCCGCGCGACCAGCTTGGAAATCTGCGCGCCGGAAACGTCCAGCTTGCGCGCGCCCTGCGTGAAGCTGCGCGCCTCCGCCACCGCGGCGAAGGCTCGGATCTCATCGATGCGGTCCATGGGGATTGTTTCCTATCCGGAGACACTCTCATTCAGATCGGCCGGATTATCAACGGCGCGGCCGCAGCCCATCTTCCCGTCAGTCCGAGGCCACCGGCCGGCGGAACAAAACAAGAGAAGGGCTTCTTCCATGTCGCAATCCCTCGCCACCGGCCGGTTCACGCCTCAGGCCATCACCGCGCTGCGTGTCATCACCGGCCTGCTCTTCGTGGAGCACGGCCTGGTCAAGCTGGCCGGCTTCCCGGAAGGCGCCCAGCCCGGTCAGCAAGCGCTGCTCAGCCTGTTCGGCGTCGGCGGCCTGATCGAGCTGGTCACCGGCCTGCTGATCGTCGTCGGCCTCTTCACCCGCCCTGCGGCCTTTATCGCCGCCGGCCAGATGGCGGTGGCCTACTTCATGTTCCACGCCCCTGCGAGCTTCTACCCGGTGCTCAACGGCGGTGAGCCGGCGATCCTCTTCGCCTTCATCTTCCTGCTGCTCAGCACCACCGGCGCCGGAGCCTACAGCCTTGACGGTCTTCGTCAGGGCAAGGCCCGCCTGGCCGCCGCCTGAACCTTCAACCGACAACCTCCCCCTCTCGCAAAGGAACCTGTCATGACCCAAGTCCGTAACGTCGCCGTCGTCGTCGGCTCGCTCCGCAAGGACAGCGTGAGCCGCAAGCTGGCCAAGGCCTTCGCCGCCCTGACGCCCAACCTGAAGTTCGATATCGTCGAGATCGGCGACCTGCCGCACTTCGACCAGGATCTGGAGTCGGATCCCCCGGCGCAGTGGGTGCGCTTCCGCGAGCAGATCGCCGCGGCCGATGCGGTTCTGTTCGTGACGCCCGAATACAACCGCTCGGTCCCCGGCGTGCTGAAGAACGCCATCGACGTCGGCTCCCGCCCGTACGGTTCGAGCGTGTGGAACGGTAAGCCCGGCGCGGTGATCAGCATGTCGCCCGGCGCGATCGGCGGCTTCGGCGCCAACCATCACCTGCGCCAATCGCTGGTGTTCCTGAACGTGCCGCTGCTCAGCCAGGAAGCCTACGTCGGCAACGCGTTCGCCCTGTTCGACGACGCGGGCGAACTGATCAACGAGGGAACCGCCGAGTTCCTGAAGTCCTACGGCGCCCAGTTCGCCGCCTGGATCGAGAAGATCATCGACGACGTCCCCGCGGCGAAGGCCGCCTAACCGGAAGGTCCCAGGTTACAGCCATGACCCTGCCCACCGTCTTCCTCCCCCACGGCGCGGGCCCCTGCTTCTTCATGGAGTGGACACGGGGTCCGGCCGATGCCTGGGACCGCACCGCGGCCTACCTGCAAGGTCTGGTCGCCAGCCTGCCCGAACGCCCGAAGGCCATCCTGGTGGTCTCGGGCCACTGGGAAGCGCCGGTCTTCACCGTCGGCTCTGGCAAATGGCCCAGCCTCGACTACGACTACTACGGCTTCCCCAGGCACACCTATGAGCTGACCTTCGGCGCGCCCGGATCCCCCGGCCTAGCGCGCCGGGTCCGCCGGCTCCTCGGCGAGGCAGGCATCGCTTCCGCTGAGGACGCCGAGCACGGCTGGGACCACGGGGTCTTCGTGCCGCTGAAGCTGGTCACGCCGGACGCCGACATCCGGGTCGTCCAGCTCTCGCTGAAGGCCGACCTAGACCCGGAAGCCCACCTGGCCGCCGGCCGCGCGCTCGCGCCCCTGCGGGACGAGGGCGTGCTCATCGTGGGTTCCGGCATGAGCTGGCACAACATGCGCGGCTTCTCGCCCGCCTTCACCGAGCGCTCGGCGAAGTTCGACCAATGGCTCGAGGCGGCGGTGACCGATCCGGCGCACCGCGAAGCCGCCCTCGCCCACTGGGACGCCGCGCCCTACGGCCGCGACGCCCACCCGCGCGAGGAACACCTTCTGCCCCTGATGGTGGCCGCCGGCGCCGCGGCGGGCGAACCAGGCCTGGTCGCTTTCCGCGATACGGTCATGGATGTGGTGGTCTCTGCCGTTGAGTTCGGCCGGGCCACCTGAAGACCCTCCCAGCGAGAGGGACCGGAGATCCTCGTTCTCCCCCACGGCGCTCACACACCCGCCGTCAGAGGATCTCCGGATCTCGCTAGGCGACAGCCGCCTCGTCCGCGCCGGCGTGGCCGTCCACCGCCGCCTGTAGCGCCTCGTACAGACGAAGTGCCTCGATCGGCTTCGCCACGAAGGCGTCCATTCCGGATTGCAGGTACTCGCTGATCTGATGGGGCATGGCGTTTGCGGTCAACGCCACGATCGGCGTCCGCGCGCGTCCCTCCGAGCGTTCCCGCGTACGGATCAACGCCGTGGCGGTCGGCCCATCCATCACGGGCATCTGCACGTCCATGAGGATCACGTCCCAGGTCTCGCGCTCCCAGGCTTCCAGCGCGGCGCGGCCGTCGCCGACGATCTCGGGCTCGATCCCGATCTGGCCCAGCAGGGTCTTCAGGACCAGCTGGTTCATCGCGTTGTCTTCGGCGGCCAGCACCCGGACCGGGCGCGCATCCGCCGGCTGCGGACGCACTTTCGGCTTCCTCGCCTTCTTCGGCCGGGGCGCCGCGTCGGCCACCCGCTTCAGCGGCAGGAACGCGGTGAAGGTCGAGCCCATCCCCGGCGCGCTTGTGGCGCTCACCGAGCCGCCCATCGCCTCGGCCAACTCACGGCAGATGGCCAGCCCCAGGCCCGTGCCGCCGAACTTCCGCGTCGTCGAGGCGTCGGCCTGGGCGAACTTGCGGAACAGGCCGGCGAGTTGGAACGCCGTCATCCCGATGCCGCTGTCGAAGACGGTCAGCGACAACGCCTCGTCGTCGCGGCCGATGCGGACCTTCACGCCGCCCTTCTCGGTGAACTTCAGCGCGTTCGACACCAGGTTCCACAGGATTTGGCGCACCCGCACCTGGTCGCCCTCGTAGACGCCGCGCGCCGCCCGATCGACCGCGAACTCGAACTCCAGTCCCTTGGTCTCGGCGATGGCCTGGAACGTGGCGTGGACCGTCTTGGCGATCTCGTCGATGTCGAACTGCGCCGTCTCCAAGTCGAGCTTGCCCGCTTCGATCTTCGAGAGGTCCAGCACGTCGTTCAGGATGGTCAGCAGGCTCTCGCCCGACTGCTTGATCACCTCGATGCGTTCGCGCTGGGTGGCCGATAGGTCCTCGTCGGCCGCCAGGGCCTGGGCCATGCCCAGCACGCCGTTCAGCGGAGTGCGGATCTCATGGCTCATGGTGGCCAGAAAGGCGCTCTTGGCCTGGTTGGCCTGCTCGGCTTCCTCCTTGGCCTGGACCAGGGCCCGCTCCGACGCCTTCTGCTGAGTGATGTTGCGCAGCGCGCCCACCAACCGGATCGACTTGCCCTCGTCGTTCTCCACGAGCCGTGCAGTACCCGACACCCAGACTTCGCGGCCATCGCCGCGGACAACTCGATACTGGGGCGCGAAGGGCTGGCCGTCCTTCTGGTGCTGCGCCCAAGCGGCCATCACGGACGCCTTGTCGCGCGGATCGATGGCGCCCCAGATGTCCTTCCGCAGCCCCTCGTAGGTGGCTGGCGTGTCGAAGAACGTGTCCTCCGCGCCCACCTTGATGAGTTCGCGCCGCACGTAGTCCATCTCGTAGACGTGCAGTTCGGCGAGTTCGAGCGCCACCCGCAGCCGTTCCTCCGAACGCTCGCTGCGCTCGAGCGCCTCGACGATGTGGGTGATGTCGTAGGAACTGACGATCAGGCCGCCGACATCGCCGTCGATGTCGAACCACGGCGCGAGCTCCACCTTGGCCCAGCCTGACGAACCGTCGGGCTGCGCGAACGGCACCCGCTCCAGCGAGCGGCTGTGCCCGTCCATGCAGAAGAAGATGCCCTGCCGCCACTGTTCGAAGATGTCTGGTCGCAGCTCGAACAGCGTCTTGCCGACCACCTCCACGCCTTCCAGGCCACGCGCCTTGATCCAGGCCGGGCTGGCATAGAGTACGCGGGCCTCGCGGTCGGTCAGGACCACCGAAACCGGCATGGCGTCGACGATCGCCGTCATGGTGCGCTCGGCGCCGGCCTGCCCGCGGGCGGCGTCCACCCGCGCCCATTCGTCCGCGACGAAATCGGCGAGATCCTGCAGTCGGCGCGCCAGGCAACCGTCGTAGGGGCGCGGCTCCAGCCCCATGACCGAGAGCGCGCCCGGGGTCGAGCCGTCCGCCAGACGGATCGGCGCGCCCGCATAGAACCGCGCATAGGGCGGTCCCTTGACCGACGGCTCGTTGCGGACGAGCGGATCCTGGGCGGCGTCTTCGATCCAGACCACCTCGCCGCGGCGCATCACCTCGCGAACGGAGGCGGAGTCGGCGACCGTTTCATAGGTGCGACTGCGCCAGTAGCCGGTCTCGAGTTTGAGGGTGATCTTGCTTTCGACCTCACCGAACAGGGTCCGGGCGAGCCGCGTCGCGCGATCGAACACCGCCCTGGAACCCTCCAGGTCGATCGGCGTCGTCGCAGCTTTCCGCACCGGCTCGCGGGCCATTCATTCCCCCTGGTCCGCTGTTCCCACGGTCCCGCTCCAAGTATCAGCGGTTTCCGTTAAGCGGCTCTTTAAGCGACGCTATTTCGCCGTGTGACCAGGTGATGCAGCACGATGCCACTGGTGGTTGCGACGTTGAGGGAGTCGAAACCGCCGGCCATGGCGATGCGCACGCCGCTAACCCGCGACATCACATCCTCAGGCAGGCCCGGGCCCTCCGCCCCGAACAGGACCGCCATGCGCGAGTTGACCGAGAGCTCACCGAGTTCGACCTGCCCTCGCGGCGACAGCGCCACCGTCTCCCATCCTGCCCCGGCCAGCATCCCCGCCGGGTCCGCCGCCCGCGCGAAGGGTACGGTCAGGGCGGCGCCCACGCTGACGCGGATCGACTTACGGTAGAGCGGATCGCAGCAGGTGGGGTCGAGCAGGATGGCGTCGACGCCGAATGCAGCGGCATTGCGGAAGATCCCGCCCATGTTGTCGTGATTGGCGATGCCGATCAGGCCCACCACAAGCGCGGTCGGCGGCAGGCCGCCCAGCAGCGTCGCCGCCTCGCGTTCGCATCTCCGCCCCACGGCCAGGATGCCGCGATGGATCGGAAACCCAACGACCTCGTCCATGGCCGCCTGCGCCGCCGCGTAGACCGGTGTCGCCGCGGGCAGGCGGGCCAGGACGTCCGCCAGGCTGTCCAGCCGATGCTCCGCGACCAGGACCGAGGCGATGGCGTCCGGCAGGGCCGCCACCGCCTTCTCAAGCACCACCCGGCCCTCGGCGACGAACAGGCCGTCGCGCCCGGCCAGGTCCCGCTCGCGGACCGCCCGATAGGGCTCAAGGCGGGGGTCGCCCGCGTCGTCGATGCGGATGACGGCCGGCAAGCCGCCTACCAGATCTTCACGCGTTCGCCGGGCGCCAGATAGAGCTTCTGGCCTGGCTTGACGTCGAAGGCGGGGTACCAGGCGTCCTGGTTGCGCACCGTCAGCGCCCGCCACGGCCCGGGCGAGTGCACGCCCGTCACCACCGCCCGGCGCAGCGCCGGCTCCCGGAACTTGCTCCGGTAGTTCTGCGCCCAGCCCAGGAAGAACCGCTGGTCCGCGGTGAACCCGTCGATCGTTTGCGGCTGCGCGCCTTTCAGCGACAGGTGATAGGCGTCGTAGGCCGCCGCCAGGCCGGCGACGTCGGCGATGTTCTCGCCCAGCACCTGCTGGCCGTTGAGGTGCAGGCCCGGCAACGCCTCGTAGGCGCTGTACTGGTCGGCCAGCTTCTTGGTTTCGGCCTTGAAGCGGGCCATGTCCTGCGGCGTCCACCAGTTCTTCACGTTGCCGTTCTCGTCGAACAGCGCACCGGTGTCGTCGAAGCCGTGGCTGATCTCATGCCCCATCACGCCGCCGATGGCGCCATAGTTCACCGCCGCATCGGCGTTCGGATCGAAGAAGGTCGGCTCCAGGATCGCGGCCGGGAAGATGATCGAATTCTGGCTGGGCGCGAACAGCGCGTTCACCGTCTGCGGCGTCATGAACCACTCGGCCCGGTCCACCGGCCTGCCCAGCTTGGCCAGGTTGCGGCGGTATTCGAACAGCACGCCCCGGCTCCAGTTGCCATAAGCGTCGCCCCGGACGATCTGCAGGCCCGAGTAGTCACGCCAGGTGTCGGGATAGCCGACGTAGATGCGGAAATTCGCCAGCTTGGCCTTCGCCCGCGCCTTGGTTTGCGGGGTCATCCACTCCAGCTTGTCGATCCGGGCGCCGAAGGCCGCCAGCACGTTGTCGGCCATTTCCTTGGCCTGGGCCTTGGCCTGCGGCAGGAAGTGGCGCTCGACGTAGAGCTTGCCGATGGCCTCTCCCAGGGCGTTGGAGGTGTTGTCCACCCCACGCTTCCAGCGCTCACGCTGTTGCGGCGTACCCGTGATCGCCTGCGAATTGAACGCGAAGTGCTCGTCGACGAAGGCCTTCGAGAGATAGGGGGCGCCCCGCTCGATGGTGTGGAATGCGAGATAATCTCTCCAGGCATCGATCGGCTGGTTGCCCGCCAGCGCCGACATGCGTGCGATCGCCCCAGCCTGCCAGGCTCCGAAGCGCGGCTCATCGGCGAGGCCCGCCGCCGCCAGGAAGGCGTTCCAGTCGATGCCCGGCGCCTTCTTGGGGAGTTCAGCGCGGGTCCAGACGGTGTTCGACTTGGCCACGTCGGCGGTCTCGTCCACCGGGACGTGAGCCTTGGCGATCGCGGTTTCCAGGGCCACGACGCGCTTGGCGCGCGCCTCGGCGTCGGAATAGCCGGCCAGTCGGAACATCGCCGCCACGTGGGCCTCGAACTTGCCGCGCAGCTCCACGAACCGGGCGCCGCCGTCGAGATAGTATTGGCGGTCGGGCATCGAGAGGCCGCCCTGCATCAGGTACGCGCGGTACTTCGAGGTGTCGTCGAGGTCCTCGGCCACCCACAGGCCGAAGGGCCGCTCGGTGTAGAAGTTCGTCGCGTTGAGCGCGTCGGTGTCGGCGCGCATGGCGCCGCCCAGGGCGCGCGAGAGGTCGGCGCGCGTCTTGATCGCGGCGATGGCGTCCAGTTCCGGCTTCAGCGGCGCCGCGCCCAGTTGCTCGATCCGCGCCTCGTCCATGAAGCTCGCGAAGTAGTCGCCGATCTTGCGGGCTTCCGAACCCTCGGGCGCGGCTGCCTTCGCGGAGTCCTCGATGATCGCCCGCGTGCGCGCGGCCGCCACCTCCTGGATGACGCCAAAGCTGGTGATGTTCGACCGGTCGGCCGGGATCTCCGTGCGATCCACCCACCTGCCGACGCCATAGCGGAAGAAGTCGTCCCCAGCGGCTACGGAGGTGTCCATGCCCGAGACGTCGAAGCCGAACGTCCCGACCTGCGCCTTGGGCTTGGCGGGCTCGGGCGGCGCAGGCGCCGAGGTCGGAGCCTGCGCGACGGGTGGCGGCGGCGGCGCGGCGGTCGCGCAGGCGGAAAGCAGGGCCGCGGAGGATGCGGCGGCCAGCCAGGACAGGCGGATGGTCATACGGTGGAGCGCTCCTTGGCGCGCGGGCCGCGCCCTCGCGTCGTTTCTGAGACGTCCCTACACCCGACGTAACACCCCGCGCAGGTTACAGGTTTGTCATCCTGCTCAGCGGTCCTCCGCGCTCTCGCGCACCCGGACGATCAGCGATTGGCTGGCCGTCGCCATCAGTTCGCCGTCCTGGGCATAGAGGTGCATCGATCCATGGCCGAAGCCGCCGTGGACGCCGCTGATGCGGATGTCGCACAGCACCCAGTCCGTGGGCACGATCCGGCGGATCCGCAGGGTGTTGTCCAGGCTGTTGCCGCCGGCGTTCTTGCCCAGCGCATTGCCCACGCCCTGGGGCACGAAGTCGGCCATCACGGCCAGCATGCTGGCGTCGATCGCGAAGGCCTCGCGCGGCCTCGCCCACAGCAGCGTGCGGCCGTCGGGCTCGGGATTGCCGATCCGGTCCACCCCCGAGCGGCCCTTGGCGATGCGGACCTCCATGCGGCTGTGCAGACCCTCGGTGGCCGCGCGCCAGTGGTTGCTGGGCTCGCAGTCCTCGGGCGGCGGCACGGCGGGCGCCTCCGACCACTGTCCCGAGATGTCGCTGGGCCGGCTGCCAAGGGCGGCGCTGACCGAGATGATCTCCTTGTCGTCCACGTGGCCCTTGGTGTTGGCCTGGGTGTTGTACTTGCCCTCGACCGGCGTCCAGACGTCGATGTCCACCACCGTCCCCGGCCTGGCGAACCCCAGGTATTGGGCGGTGGCCCAGATCAGCGGACGGCCCGTGGTACGCTCCAGCGCCGCGACGGCCGAAGCCATGCCGACGCCGCCGAACATGAACACGTTCCCCGGCGGCCCGACACAGATCGAGGGGTCCACCGGCAGGTACCAGCGGTGCGGGTTGTGCGTCGGCCGCAGGTCGAAGAAGAGCTTGTCCATTCCCCCTGAAAGCGCGTCGCCTGGCCTCGCGCAAGAACGACTTGGCGTCGGCGGGTGCTTCCGAAGATCGCACGCTGGACGCGAAGTCGCTCAGCTTCGCGTAACCACGAACATTAAGCGTGAAGTGACGCGCGCCGTTTACGCTGTATGGCGCGATGTTCGAACGATCCTTCTCCCTGGCCGCGCCCTCGGGCCTGCCGCGCGCGGCCTACGCGCCGGTTGGCGCCGTCGTGGGCTGCGCGGTGCTGGCTCTCTCGCTCACGCCTCTGGCCGAGCCGTTTCTCGCCCGGCTGCTGCTCTTCTACACAGGCACGGCAACGGCCTTCGCGCTGATGCCCTATGTCCGGCGCGGCGACATTCCCCTGGTGGCCGCCTGGGTCGTCCTGCTGAGCGAGCTCGCGCCTTGCATCGGCGGCGAGCTGCTGTCGCCCATCAAGGTCACCGCCGACGCCGTGGGCGTCCTGTTGGCCACCGCCCCGATCTACGTGGCCCGCCTGCGTCAGGTGCAGCAAGGCGACGTCCGCCCAGGCGGACGCCGAGCTTCAGAGGTCCGCGGCTAGAGCCTGTTGGGTTGAGATGGGCTCATCTGAACCCAGCACCAGGCTCGGTCTCCCTGATTTGGAGCGGGTCTTGGGGGCGAAACCGGCAGCTCTTTCGCCGAACGCGCTCTAGAAGTTGGCGCGGGCCGAGATGGCCCCGTCCACCAGCATGTTGATCCCCGTGGTGAACGCCGAGCGCGGGCTCGCCAGGAACACCGTGGCCGCCGCCACCTCCTCCGGCGTCGCCATGCGGCCCGTCGGGTTGCGCTTGATCATCTGCTCGAAGAAGCCGGGCATGCCGGCCTTCACATTGCCCCACACGCCGCCTTCGAAGAACACGGTGCCGGGCGAGACCACGTTGCAGCGGATCTTCTTCGGCGCGCTCTCGCGGGCCACGCCCTTGGCGAAGTGGATCAGCGCCGCCTTCATCGCCCCGTAGGCGTCCGGCCGGCTGGCCTCGGCCGCCGACACCGACGAGGTGATCAGGAAGACCGCGTCGCCCTTCTCGGCCGCCGCCTTCTCCAGGAACGGGGTCGCCGCCTCCAGGGTGCGGACGGCGCCCATGATGTCCACGTCGAACATCGCCTTCCACGTGTCCTCGCCGTTGCCGTTCACCAGCGCGCTGGCGTTCGACACCAGCACGTCGATGCCGCCCAGCGCCTCGCCCGCCGCCTGGATGAAGCCCTTGAGCGCCGGGCCATCGGCGATGTCCACCACCTGGCCGAACGCCTTCACGCCCTTGGCCTCCAGCGCCTTCACCGTCTCGGCCACCTGGTCGGCCTTGCGCGCGCAGATGGCGACGTTGGCGCCCTCGTCGGCGAAGCACTCCGCGATCGCGCGTCCGATGCCGCGCGTCGCGCCGGTCACCACCACGTTCTTGCCCTTGAGCTGCAGGTCCATCTTCGACTCCGGTGTCTGGTCGGGGCGGACCCTGCCCGACGATTCAGCTTTCGAACAGTCGTTCGTAACGCTGGCGCAGCAAGTTCTTCTGCACCTTGCCCATGGTGTTGCGCGGCAGCTCGTCCACGAACACGATCCGCTTCGGCGCCTTGTAGGCCGCGAGCTGGCGGCGCGCCTCGGCGATCATCGCCGCCTCGTCCCCCTGCCCCATGACCACCGCCACGACGCCCTCGCCGAAGTCCTTGTGCGGCACGCCGATCACGGCGCTCTCGGTCACGCCCGGCAGTTCGTCGAGCACCAGCTCGACCTCCTTGGGATAGACGTTGTAGCCACCCGAGATGATCAGGTCCTTGGCCCGGCCCGAGATCCAGACGCGACCGTCGGCATCCTGCCGCCCCACGTCGCCAGTGACGAAGAAGCCGTGGGCGGTGAACTCCTCGGCGGTCTTCTCCGGCATCCGCCAGTACTCGCGGAACACGCTGGGTCCCTTGATCTGGATGACGCCCGTCGCCTCGCCGCCGCCGATGCGCAGCTCGACGCCGGGCAGCGGATAACCCACCGAGCCGGCGATCCGCTCGCCCTGCAGCGGATTGCTGGTGATGATCACCGCCTCGCTCATGCCGTAGCGCTCCAGGATCCGCTGACCGGTGCGCTCCTCGAACTCCGCGAAGGTCGACGGCAGCAGCGGGGCTGAGCCGGAGATGAACAGGCGGATGTGGTCGGCCTTGGCGCGCGTGAACGCCGGATTGGCCAGCAGGCGCGTGTAGAAGGTCGGCACCCCCATCATCACGGTCGCCCGGTCCAGGCCGGCCAGCACCTCGGCGTCGGAGAACTTCGGCAGCCATACCATCGGGCAGCCGCTCAGCAGCGCGCAGTGCAGCGCCACGAACAGGCCGTGGACGTGGAAGATGGGCAAGGCGTGCAGCAGCACGTCGTCCGGCGTGAACCCCCAAGCCGCGTGCAGCGCGAGGGCGTTCTCGGCCAGATTCCCGTGGCTCAGCATCGCGCCCTTGGAGCGGCCCGTGGTGCCCGAGGTGTAGATCAGCGAGGCGAGGTCACGCGCGTCGCGCGGCACGGCCGTCTCCAGCGGCGCGTGGCTCGCCGCCTGCGCCACCCACGCGGGCGGATCCGTGACGAACACCTTCGGCTCGGCGTCGCCCAGGAAGTACTCAACCTCGGTCTGCGTGTAGGCGCTGTTCAGCGGCAGGAAGACCGCGCCGGCCTTGAGGACGCCGAGGTAGATCATGATGACCTCGGCGCTCTTCTCGGCCTGCAGCGCCACCCGGTCGCCGGGTCCGACGCCCTCGGCCAGAAGCCGTCCGGCCACCTTCGCCGCCCCGGCCTCCAGTTCGCCGTAGCTGATCGCCCGCCCGTCGCTCAGCAGGAAGCAGGGCTTCGAACGGTCGGCCGGAAAGCGGCCGGCGAGCAGGTCGTAGAGGTTCTCGGACATGCCCGCCTCCCTAGCCTGAGCAGACGCCGCTTGCGATAGTCTCCGGCATGACTCCCGACGAAGCGCTCGCCCGCATCCGCCGCTACGACGGCCGCCTGAAGGCCTTCGTCCAGGTGTTCGACCCGCCGTTGGCCGGTGACGTCGCGACCGGACCGGTCTTCGCCATCAAGGACCTGTTCGATGTGGCCGACGTGCCCACCGGGGGCGGTGCGCGGACGCCGCTGGATCCGAGCCCGGCGCACCATGCCGTGGTGGTCGAACGTCTGCTGCAGGCGGGCTACGTCGCGGTCGGCAAGACCCACACCGTCGAGCTGGCCTATGGCGGCTGGGGGACCAACCGGGCGGTCGGCGCGCCGTGGAACCCCTGGGATAGCGCCGTGCATCGCGCGCCGGGGGGATCCTCGTCCGGCTCCGCCGTCGCCGTGGCCGCTGGCCTTTGCGACGCCGCGCTGGGCAGCGACACGGGCGGGTCGGTCCGCATCCCCGCGGCCACCTGCGGCGTGGTGGGCCTGAAGCCCGGCCGAGGCCTGGTCAGCCTGAAGGGCGTCCATCCGCTCAGCCCGTCGCTCGACACGGCGGGCGTGCTGGCGCGTGACGTCGCGACGGCGGCGCGCATGCTGGCGGTGATGTCCGGCCCCGACGGCGAGACGGCCGTCCGCGGCCCGTTCGAAGCCGAGGCCGCGCTTTCCACGGACGCACGGGGGAAGCGCGTCGCAGCCATACCCCTCGACGCGCTGGGCGAGGTCCATCCTGAGATCGGGCGCCTCTACCTCGAGGCTCTGGAGCACCTGAGGTCGGCGGGGGTCGCGGTCGAGATCGTGGCCCCGCCCCAGACGCTCGACCATTCCTTCACGCCGAACGGCATGCTGATGGCCGGCGAGGGTTGGCGGATCTGGAAGCACCGGATCGAAGCCCATGGCCCGAACATGGATCCCTGGATCGTCCGTCGCTTCGAAGCGGGCCGCGAGATCTCGGACGAACGGCTGGCCGAGGCGCACCTGCGCCGCGCCGCCGACCAGCGGGAGTTCCACGCCTGGCTGGCCCCCTATGACGGCCTGGCCTGCCCGACCTGCCCGATCCCGGCGCCGGCCCTGGATGCGGTGGACGAAACGGTCTCGCCACTCAGTCGGCTGACCCGCGCCGCCAACTACCTCGACCTGCCTGGAATCAGCGTGCCTTGCGGCCTGACCGACGGCGGATTGCCGGCGGGCCTCCAGATTCTCGGCCGGCCCCGAGACGAAACCTCCATCGTGGCCCTGGCCGCGGCCTTCGAGAGGGTGTCGGGATGGAATGGCCGCACACCTGAACTGGCGGGCTTCGCCACCGCGCTCTAGCCGCCGCGCGTCGGCGCGTGCAGGGCCCGCAGGGCGATCCAGCCGGCCAGGGCCCACATGGCGCCCAGGCACCAGCCGGCCAGCACGTCGGTCGGCCAGTGAACACCCAGGTAGACGCGACTGAAGCCCACCCCGACCACGACGAGACCCGCCAGGCCATAAGCCAGGGCCTTGCTGCGCCGCCGTGGTTCAAGACTGGCGATCAGCATCGCCAGCGTCAGGAACGCCGCCGTCGACATGGTGGAATGCCCGCTGGGAAAGCTCGCCGAGTAGACATAGGCCTCGTGGGGCACGAGATCGGGTCGCGGGCGGCCGAACAGCGCCTTGGTGGCCTGGCTCGAGCCCCAGGCGGCCAGCACCGCCCCGGCCATCACCAGCGCATGCGTCCGCTTTCGATGGAAGACGAACGCGAGGATCGAGACCACGGTGACCAGCACCACCAGCGTGGTGCCGCCCAGGGCGGTGATGTCGCGCACCGCCTCCTCGACGTTCTTGGACCCGATGGGGTTGTTGAGGTCGCCCGGCTCCCGAAGCGCCAGGATGATCCGGCTGTCCAGCGCTCGGGTCTCGCCCTCGGTCATCTCGTCGGCGATGCCGAGGAACGCCCACAGCGCACCTGCCGTCAGGACGAGCCCGATCAGGACCCGCGCCTCGAACCGTCTTACGAATTTCCAGATACGCGCCAGCGCCGGCTCAGCCATCGGCGCAGGCTAGAGCCCCGCACCTGCACGGGCAACGTCATACGGTCAGGGAATCGCCGCCCGCGGACCGCAGGGTGACGTCCACGGCGGCCTGGGCTGCCGCCTGGGTATCGTTCGCCCCATCCGCGACCGTCAGGCCGTCCTCATCATAGACCGACCAACGCCAGACGTCCTCGTCGTGGCTGAGGGAATAGGCTAGGAGTTTTGACTCACGCATACCCGTCCTCCGAAACCGAGCGCGTTCTCAACTCGCAGGAAAGCAAACGGTTTCGCAGTGCACAATAAAGTTCACCCAGCAGGCGATTCTAGGCTTCGTCCAGCAGGCTTCTGCTCGCCTCGCGCACATTCACGCATCCCGTGAGGATCATGGCGACCGCCAGCTCCGCGCGCATCACGTCCAGCATCTTCTCGACCGCCTTCTGTCCTCCCGAGCCCAGCGCCCAGGCCCATGGCCGGCCCACGAAACAGGCCTTCGCCCCCAGCGCCAGCGCCTTCAGCACGTCCAGGCCCGAACGAACCCCGCCGTCCATGAAGATCTCCAGGTCGTCGCCGACGGCCTGGGCGATCCGCGGCAAGGCGGAGATCGACGACTTCACGCCATCCAGCTGCCGGCCGCCGTGGTTCGACACCACCAGGCCCTGCGCGCCGGCCTTGACCGCATCTCGGGCGTCGGCGGCGTCCAGCACGCCCTTGACCACGATGGGCCCGTCCCAGGTTTCGCGGATCCAGTCCATGTCCTTCCAGGTCACCGACCGGTCGAAGTTCCGTGCGATCCAGGAGAGGAAGTCGGTCACCCGTCGGCCCTCGGTGACCGCGGCCTGCACCGAACCCAGGCTGTGCGGCCGGCCGTGGACGAACACATCCCAGGTCCAGCCGGGGTGCGTGATCCCGTCCCAGGCCTGGGTCAGGGCGGCCTGCAGGGGCGTCGCGCCGGTGAAGCCCGAGCGGATGTCGCGATAGCGCGAGCCCGGCGTGGGCAGGTCGACCGTGAACACCAGCACCGGGCAGCCGACCGCCTTCGCGCGCTGCAGCAGCTCGCGCATGTAACCGCGGTCCTTCAGCATGTAGAGCTGGAACCAGGGTGGGGTCCCGGTCTTGGCCACCTCCTCGATGGAACAGACGCCCACTGTCGACAGGCAGAACGGCACGCCGGCGCCCGCGGCCGCCCGCGCCGCCTGCGTCTCGCCGCGGCGGGCGTACATTCCGGCCATGCCCACGGGGGCCAGGCCCACCGGCATCTTCATCGTCTGTCCCAGGGTCTGGACGGTCATGTCCAACCGGGTGGTGTCGCGCATCACCAGCTGGCGCAGCGCGATAGCCTCCAGGTCGGCGACGTTGCGGCGCAACGTCTCCTCGGCGTACGAGCCGCCGTCGATATACTCGAAGAAGATGTTCGGCAGCCTA
The DNA here is from genome assembly GCF_057809855.1 of Phenylobacterium sp. FG114. Taxonomy (NCBI): domain Bacteria; kingdom Pseudomonadati; phylum Pseudomonadota; class Alphaproteobacteria; order Caulobacterales; family Caulobacteraceae; genus Phenylobacterium; species Phenylobacterium sp. FG114. Next base: position 56,328 of record NZ_JBMDKU010000016.1, read on the forward strand.
CGCCGCGCAAGCTCGCGAAAGTCAGAGACCGAAGCCGCCTTCATCCCGAGATCCTCCCCCGCGGCGCGGTTGTGGAACCCGAAGTGCGGGGATGCAAGTCTCAGGCGGTCGCCTGCTCCGTGGCGGGCGCGGCGGCCTGCGGCCGCGGGCCCAGCACGATCCAGACCTGGTGCGAGCGCGCCATCAGTCGGCCTTGGCGGTCGAACAGGGCCGTGCCGGCGATCTCCTTGCGGCCGTCCTTCAGGATCGGCCAAGCGACAACCACATACTCCTCGCCCGCGACCACGGGCGCCGTGACCTCGCCGGTCATGGTCCCCAGGAGCGCGCCGTGGCGGCCCTCCTTCTCCACCCAGGCGAAATATCCCGGACAGTCCAGTGCGGCCCAGACCACCTCGTCCGCCACGAGCCCGTCCGGAGCGGCGAAGTTGGCGTGCGGCGTCCACGTGCAGGCGACCACGCCGGTCTCGGCGCCGTCGAGCTGGCCGGGCAGCACGCGCAGCCCGTCGCCATCCTCGCGCTCGTTCCCGCAGGTGAAGCAGATCGGATGCACCCTCTGGGTCAGGCCGATGTGGCGCGCGGCGGCGGCGCGCGCGGCGTCCAGGCTCGGCGCCGGCGGCGGCTCAGGCAGCGTCTGGGTCGCGGGTCCGCCCTGCCCGATCACGGCGTCGGCTTCGCCCAGCAGGATGTTCGCGCCGTCTTGGCGACGCAGCGCCAGGTCGGTGTCCAGGGGGATCGGCGCCCGCAGCACGGCCGTCACCGGTCCCTCCAGGCCCTTGGAGAGCACGCCGCACACATAGCCGCCATTGCCGGAGTTCGGCGGGCCGCAGAATTGGCGGCCGATCGTGATCTTGCTCAAAATGGAAAGCCCGCGAACCAAAGGATCAAATCAATGGCCTAGGCTTTCTCACGCTGACGCAGCGCGATGGAAGCCAGAATCCGACATCGCGGCGTTGGACGGGACGAAGCGCCGCGCTAAAGGGGGCTGTGACAGCCGCCCTCGGGCGGAATCGGACACCTTCGACGGAGACTATCGGTGAGCGACCGGATCGAACGACCCTGGGCCCTGATGCGCCACCACGCGGGCTGGGCCGACGTGTTCCACATCGACAGCGAGACCGCCGACTCGATCACGGGCTTCTATCCCGACCGCGAGACCGTCGGCCCGCCGGTGAACTATTCCACGCGCGCCGTCCTGGCCCGCTTCGACTCGATGGAAGCCGCCCGCGAGGCGCGCGAGGGCGCCGTCCTCGAATGGCGCAAGCACGACGCCGGGGTGCGCGAGGCCGAGACCAAGCTCCGCGAGGCGGAGAAGCTGCGCGAAGACGCCTGGCTGAACTGCCTGCGCGACGCGGCCAACCGCTAAGCTCGACTCAAAGTCGCTTCTGTAACAACCTCAACCTGCAAAGGTTGGAGGTGGCCGGTGCGCGCGCTCAAGCGTGTCCTGACGGTCATTGTATTTGGCTTTCTGCTCTCCGGCGCCATGGCGGCGTTGGCCAGCCCGGTCGTGGTCGCTGGCCCCGGAACTGCGCCCCTCCCGGAAGCTGTCGAAGCGGCGCCTGCCGCAGCCACCGCGCCGACCGCAGAGCCGGCGCCCGCCGCCCAAGGCAGGGTCGACCGGTCGCCCGCCTGGCTCAGCTACCTCTCGGAGCGCGAAGCGGTGCTCTCCATCGCCCTGCTCCTCTTTGCGCCGCTCTATCTGACCGTGTCCGGTCTGCTTCTGGGGCGGCACTTCCGCGGCCACATGGAGCTCGGCGTTCGCTACGGCTCGCTCGTCTTCATCATCACGGCGGCGCTGCTGCTCATGTTCGTCGGCTACGACAGCCAGCAGGTCGCCCCCGCATACGGCTTGCTCGGCACGCTGGCGGGTTACATCCTGGGACGGTCGGATAGCCGGTCCCGGGCCAAGGAAACGCAACCGGAGACGCCCGATGCCTAGGACGGCGCTCGTCATCGCCACGATCGCGTTGGCCCTCTGTCCTGCGGCCCAGGCCCAGCAACAGGGCGGGGTCATGGGCTACAAGATCTTCAACGCGACGTCGGGCGACCTCTCGATCTCCGCCGTTCGTCGCTGCGGCGCGTTGACCGAGGCCATGTGGTCGGGGGCGCTGCGCGACCTCCCGGCCGGGAACGCGCGTGACATCCTGCCGGGGAAGGGCTGCGCCGTCGAACTGCGCGTCTACGATGCCCGCAGGAAGCTGGGCGGCGCCGTATTGACCGCGCCTGACCTTTATTCGCTCTGCCCCAAGGCCAATCGGGTGCGGGTGCAGCGCGGGGAGTGCCAGGCCTAGAAGCGGAATCCCTTCGACAGCATCCAGGCGATCGCGGCCGCCAGCACGACGCCCGCGATCAGCCGCCACACCGGCGCCCCGGCCAGGCCGGGGTCGCTGGGCAGCACGCGCTTGCCGGTGATCATCGCGCCCAGAAGGTTCGTGCGCTTCCACAGCCAGTAGAACAGCACCGCCGCCACGTGCAGGACGACCAGCGCCTGCAGCACGCGGAAGCTCGTCTCGTGAACCTCCGCCAGGGCGCGGCCGGTGTCGTAGCTCACCCGATCCGACAGCGGACCGCCTTCGAAGGCGTCCACGTCCACCACGAAGAGGCCCGTGCCCACCTGCACCAGAAGGACCGCCAGGATCGCCAGCACGCTGAGCGCGCCCAGCGGATTGTGGCCCGGCGTGACCGCGACATCGCGTTTGCCCACGGTCGCGGCATAGGCCGCCACGGCCCTGGGCCCCTTCACGAAGCTCGCGAACCGCGCCGTTTCGCCGCCCGCGAACCCCCAGTAGATGCGGAACAGCACCAGGCCGATGACGGCGTAGCCGCTCCATCGATGCCAGTTCAGGTGATCCTCGCTGGCCCACCAAGAGAAGGCGATGAGGATGACCAGCAGCCAGTGGACGATCCGGACCGGACCGTCCCAGACCTTGGCGCGGACGCCGCCCGAAGGCTCGGCCACGCCTAGTCCTTCTTCTCTTGCCGGTACTTGTCGTGGCAGCCCTTGCACGAGCCGCCCGTCGGCCGGACCTGGGCCTTGACCGCGTCGAGGTCGCCGGCCGCGGCGGCCGCGTTCAGCTTGGCGACTTCCGTCCGCGCGGCGGTGGCCGCGGCCGTGAAGCCGGCGGCGTCGGTCCAGATGTTGGCCTTGGCCTCGCTCATCGGCCGCGCCTCGACGCCGCTGCCCCGTGGGAACCAGGTGGGCAGCGCGGCCACCAGGGTGTTCATCGTCTTGGCGTTCGCCGCCACGACCGCCTTGTCCGGCGAGCCCTTGCGCAGTTCGTCGTTGAGGCCCTTGAAGGCAGCGCCCAGCTTTTGGAAGTTGGCGTGGCGAGCATAGGCGGTCTTGGTGGCTGGGCCGGCGTTGGCGGGCATCTTATCGTCGTGGGCCAGAGCCCCGCCGCCCAGCGCCACCGCCGCGCCGATCCCTATGGCGAGCGCCACCGCTCCGCCCTTGCTCATCACAGACGCCATCCGCTCACCTCGTTGATCCTACGACTAAGGTAGAGATTGAAGGCCTCAGCGCTTGGCCGTCAACGGCTTGGGCGCGCTGGCCGGCACAGGCGCGCCCTGCGCCTTCGCTTCGGCCAACAGCGCGCCGCAATTGGCGTCTTTCGCCAGCCCCGGGTCGATGAACGGCAGGATCGCGGCCAGCGGCGACAGCAGCGACCCCAGGCCCACGGCCGCTCCGCCCTGCGCGATCGCCGACCCCGGTTCGACGCCCAGCTTGGGCGCCGTCAGCGGGCCCTTCACCGTCACGGGCAGAAGGACGCGGGCGAGGCGGAACTTCTTGTCATGGCCGCGGAAGCGGAAATCCATCCGCTCGGTGGCGAGGTTGACCGTCCCCTTGCCGCCGATCAGCACCGGACCGGTGTCGAACACGATATCGCTCGCGGTCATCACCCCGCCCTTCGTCTCGAAGTTCGCCACCGCGCACCGGAGGGGCGTCGTGTCCTTCTTGTTGAGCAGGCCCAGACCCTTGATCACATTGACCCCCGCCAGCTCGGCGAAGGCCTTGCGGATCTCGCCGCCGGGCGCGACCACCGTCACCTGGCCGTTGGCGCTGCTGAACGCCTTGTGGACGCTATTCCCCGTGCCGGTGAGCCGAGCGCGCGCCACCGCCGCGCCCGTCAGGGCCGGCGAGCCCTGGAACTGGAACGGGATGAGCTGCTCGATCCGTGCATTGGTCATTCGCAGGTCCAGGTCGGTGACCGGCGTGGCCTTGCGCGCATCCAGGTTCACGTACCCTGCCACCTGGCCGCGGGGCAGTTCCAGCTTCAGGGGCTCAGCCCGAAGCACGCCGTCCTTCAGCTTAACCCGCACCGAGCCCGAATTCAGCTTCACCGGCGTGTCGCGGATCGAGCGGGCGCTGTAGCTCACGTCCGCGTCCATCGCGCGGATCCGGCTGACGTCCAGCGGCGCATCGGGCAGCAGGCGCTGCTGCGCCGCCATCTTCTGGGCGATCGCCGCCTGCTCGGGCGACAGGGTCTCGCCGGCCCCGGCCTTTGGCGCCGCGCCGAACAGGGCGCCGAGGTCGTCCCAGTCCAGGCTCTGCGAGCTGAGGTTCGCCTTCAGGAACGGGCGCTTGCCCGCCGTGTCGACCGATACGTCGCCGGACATGTCGCTGTCACCCACCCGGCCGCCCAGATCGTCCACCTTCCAGAGCAAGCCGTCCCGCGAGAGGCGGCCGCGCAGGCTGTAGGGCGGCGTGTTGGGCAGGGGCACGCTGATCAGGGGAAAGAGCTTGGCCATGTCGGGGCCACGCGCCGTCGCGTTCATGTAGAAGTTGCCCATGTCGAAGGGCTTCGGCACGGCGCCGTGGGCGGTGATGTAGGTCTGGCCCGCGCGCAGGTCGATATCGAAGGGATAGGGCTTGGTCCGCTCGATGTTCAGCAGCGGCCCGCCGACCACCTCGGCCTTGAACGGCGCGCCGTTGATCGTGCCCTTCCCCGTCAGCTCGAAGCCGCGGTTGTCGGCGCCCAGCTTCTCGCGGGCGTTGATGGTGCCCTGGAAGCGGATGTCGCGCTGGGTGTCCAGGTAGCGGAGCTGGCCGTCGCGGATCACGAACCGCTGGATCGGCGGGAGGTCCATGGGCTTCTTCTCGCGTCCATCCGAGAAGTCCCAGTTCTTCCGCCCCTTGTCGTCGGCCAGCAGGGCGAAGTTCGGCCGCTCGACCGCCAGCACCCGGATGTCGGCCTTACCCCACAGCAGCGGAACCAGGCGCACCCGCACCCGCAGCCGATCGATGGTGCCCAGCTTGCCCTTGCCGGCCCACGCGGGGTTGGCGATCGAGATGCCGTCGACCGTCGCACTGGGCCGCCAGGACCACAGGTTCACGTTCAGGTCGCCCGAGATGGTCACCTGCCGATGCAGCCGCGCCGAAGCGACGCGTTCCAGAGGCCCGCGGAACCAGTTCCAGTCCCAGATCAGGATCAGGATGGTGATGAGGATGGCCAGGATGGCCAGGATCGCGCCCGTCCAGCCCAACGCCTTCTTGGCCGGGGCGCTCAGGTTCGGTGGCCGCGGATGTGTCAGCCTGTCGCGCAGGGGGCGGCGGGCGCCGGGCTGCTCGTGGCGGGTCCGCGCCCGACGGGAGCCGGGCTGCTGTTCGGGTACGCGCTGTTCGCTCACGGGAGCCTCCGGGAGCCTCCACAACGCGTGTCCCTCGTCTCCGTTTCCCCTGAAATTCTAGTGGCTAACGCCTCGGGCCGTGATCGCCTGCCGCGCCGTGGCCAGGATGATGGCGAGGTCGAGGCGGAACGACTGCCGCTCCAGATACTCCCGATCCAGTCTGACCTTCTCCGGGATCGGCAGTTCGTCGCGGCCGTTGACCTGGGCCCATCCGGTCACCCCGGGCCGCAGCTGGTCGACGCCGGCCTGGGTGCGCAGCTCGACTAGGTCGTGCTGGTTGAACAGCGCCGGCCGCGGCCCGACCAGGCTCATGTCGCCCCTCAGCACGCTCCAGAGCTGGGGCAGCTCGTCCAAGCTGGATTTGCGCAGGAAGCGGCCCACCGGCGTGATCCAGCGCTGCGGATCCTCCAACAGGTGGGTGGCCACGTCGGGTGTGTCGGTCCGCATCGAGCGGAACTTGGGCATGGCGAACTCTCGGTTGCCCTGCCCCACCCGCCGTGACCAGTGGATCGCCGGCCCCGGGCTGGTCAGGCGGACCGCGATGGCCAGCGCCAGAAGAACGGGCCACCCCACGGCCAGTCCCGCTAGCGCCACGATGATGTCGAAAGCCCGTTTCAGCACCGCCCGTTGTTAGCGCCCAGCGGACCCGCGCGCCACGTCAGCCTTCGCGTGCGATGGGCGGCGGCTTCTTCGCGCGCAGCTTCGCGGCCGGCTCGGGCGCCTCCGCAGCGGTCTCGGCCGCGAAGGGCGCGGGTTCCTCGATCACCGGCTCGGGCTCGGCGCCCAGCAGCGGCTCCGGCGTGGCCTCGGCGAACGACTCCGGCGCAGCGTCGGCCTGGGGGGCCGGTTCGACGACCGGTGCGATCTCCAGCACCGCGCTCACCGGCGCGGCCTCCCCGCCCACGGGCTCAGGGGAGGTCTCGATGAGGGCGCCGGGCGCGGTCGTGAGGACGTGCTCCATCGGCTCCACCACTGCGACCACCGGCTCGACGGCGAGGGCCGCCGGCGCCGGCAGGATCTTCGCCGCGCCCAGCATGGCCTCGAGGTTCACGGGACGCGCCCATTGGGTCATCCACCAGTAGGCCACGCCGCCCGCGGCGGCGGCGGCGAAATAGGACCAGAGCGGCGAGGCCGCCCCCATCAGCAGCTGGGGGCTCATCCGGGCCTGCGGCAGTTCGGGGAGGTCGAAAGACGCCATGGGAAGGTTCCTATGCGGCACGGGAATTGTGCGCCGCAACATAACATTCCCCACGGCTTCGCGGTTGCGAAACTATTGTGGCGAAAGGCCGTAGACGCACGCGCCGCCGCCGGCGCCCAGCGCTTGGGCGACCCAGCCGCAGATGGCGGCAAGCGGGGCCTCCAGGTCAGGCCCGTCCACCAGGACCAAGCCGCATCCGTTCATTTTCATCGGATCGCTCAAGGGGCGCATTCGCGTCTCGGCCACGATCATCGGGGCCACGACCTCGTCCTCCAGGTCGCGCAGGAAGCTGTCCAGCGTCTCGAGGTCCTTGATCGGCAGCCAGACCAGCGCCTGGGCCTTCGGGTTCTTCGCCCGCAGCGCCGCCAGGGTCTCGACGATCCGGCCGTAGTCGTCGGGCTTCTCGAACGGCGGATCGATCAGCACCAGGACCCGCCCCTGCGCGGGGCACTCGGCCACGGCGGCGGCATAGCCGTCGATGTTGAGTGTCCGCACGTTCTGGCGACCGCGCAGCGCGACGCGCAACGCCTCGTGTTCGTCGGGCCGCAACTCGCAGGCGATATACCTGTCCGCGGGGCGGAGGGCTTCGGCGATCAGCCAGGGCGACCCCGGATAGCGCCGCACCTCGCCCCCCGCGTTCAACGCCGCGACCCCCTGGGTCAGGGGCGCGAACTCGGCGGGAGCGTCCGGCGCCGCCATGAGCTTCACTATTCCAACCTCCGCTTCACCGGACTTGCGCGCCTCCGGCCCGGCCAGGTCGTAGAGGCCACGCCCCGCATGGGTGTCGATCACCGTCAGCGGCGGCCCCTTGGCAGTCAGCTCGGCCAGCAGGCGCAGCAGGCCGGCGTGCTTCACCAGGTCGGCGAAGTTCCCGGCGTGGAAGGCGTGGCGATAGTTCAAGGGAATCCGGGGGCTGCGGGAGGAACCGGCGTGGCCATACCACGTTGCCGCCGGGCAGGTGGAGGCTGGGATGCCAAAGGACATGAACGAGGCGCCGAAGGGCCTCAGCTACGTCAGCGATCAGGATCCCGGCATCCGCCGCAAGCCGGCGCGCGGACATGGGTTCAACTATGTGGGGGCCGACGGCAAGCCGATCGCCGATGAGGCGACGCTGGAGCGCATCCGGGCGCTGGCGATTCCGCCGGCCTGGACCGATGTGTGGATCTGTCCCGCCGCCCGCGGCCACATCCAGGCCACCGGCCGGGACCAGAGGGGCCGCAAGCAATACCGCTATCACGCCCGCTGGAGCGCCGAGCGCGGCCTTCACAAGTACGATCGCGTCCTGGCCTTCGGGCGCGCCCTCCCCCGCCTACGCAAGCGCGTGGAGGAAGACCTCGCGCGCCGTGGCCTGCCACGCGAGAAGGTGCTCGCCGCGGTGATCCGGGTGATGGAGATGACCCTGATCCGGGTGGGCAACGAGGAATACGCCAAGCAGAACAAGAGCTTCGGCCTGACGACGCTACGCGACCGCCACGCCAGGGTCGGCGCGACCAAGGCTGTCTTCGAATTCAAGGGCAAGAGCGGGAAGGTCCACACCACCGGCTTCAATGATCGTCGCCTGGCCCGGGTGGTGAAGGCCTGCCAGGACCTGCCGGGCCAACGTCTCTTCCAGTACCTCGACGACGACGGCCAGCGGCGCGCCGTCGAAAGCGCCGACGTCAACGCCTACATCCGCGAGACCTTGGGCGACGACTTTTCGGCCAAGGACTTCCGCACCTGGGCCGGCACCGTGGCGGCGGCCCGCGCCCTGACGATGCCCGAGTGCGCCGATCTCACCGCGTCCAAGCGCAACGTGAACACCTGCGTGAAGGCCGTCGCCGGCCTGCTGGGAAACACCGCCGCCGTGGCCCGCAGCGCCTACATCCACCCGGCGATCCTCGAGGCCTATGCCGCCGGCAAGCTGGACCTGAAGCCCGGCAAGGAGGAACGCGCCTTCGAGCTGGCGGTGCTGCGGTTCCTGGAGGCCGCCCGCTGACGTGCTGCGCGAGGCGTCGATCGCCTGGGTCGGCGCCCGCAAGCCCGATCTCGGCGGCGTCTCACCCAAAGCGGACTGACCCATCTCGGACGAAGTGGCCCTCGCGCTCCACGGCGCAGCTGCCTTACGCTGGCGGGATGGATCTACAGGCCTATTTCGACCGCATCGGCTTCACCGGCCCCGCGCGCCCCGACCTCGCCACCCTCAAGGCGGTCCAGCGCGCGCACGCGCTGGGGATCAGCTACGAGAACCTCGACGTCCAGCTCGGCCGTCCACTGACCACCGACCCCGCCGCGGCCTTCGACAAGATAGTCCGGCGCCGTCGCGGTGGCTGGTGCTACGAGATGAACGGCGTCCTGGGGGCCGCGCTCGACGCCATCGGCTTCAAGGTGACCCGCCTCGCGGGCGGCGTCATGCGAAGCCTGCGCGGCGATGACGCGCTGGGCAACCACCTCGTCCTGCTGGTCGACCTGGAGGGCGAGCACTGGATCGCCGACGTGGGCTTCGGCGACGGCCCACGCGAACCCTATCCCCTGCGCGCGGGCGCCTTCGCCTGCGACGGCTACGACTTCGCGCTGGAGCGGCTTGGGGACGGCGGCTGGCGGCTGCACAACCATCCGGCCGGCGGTGCGCCGAACTTCGACTTCGCCACCGATCCGGCGGACCCGGCCCTGCTGGCCGCGCAATGCCAATGGCTGCAGACCGCGCCCGAATCCCCATTCGTGATGACCGCCGTCGCCCAGCGGCACATGGAGGACGAGATCCGCATGCTGCGCGGCCGGGCCTTCCGTCGGATCACGCCGACGTCGCAGACCGACACGCTCATCGACACGGCGGACGACTTCGTGGCCCTGCTGAAGCGCGAGTTCGAGCTGGATGTGCCCGAAGCGGCTGAAATCTGGCCGCGCGTCATGGCGCGGCACGAGGAGCTGTTCGCCCCTCAGCCGCCCAGGAACGCAGAGATCTCGGCCAGCACCTGATCGTAACGTCCCACCAGGGCGTGACCGCCGGTGGGGAAGACAACGGCGCGGCCGCGTGGGGCCAGGTCCGCGATCTCACGAGCCCGGGCCGCCGTCCCGAACCGGTCGTCCTCGGCGCTGATCGCCAAAATGGGGCAGCCGATCTGCCGAATGGGGTAAGGCCTGCGACGCGCCGCCGTCTCCACGTCGAACTGCATGCCCCGGCTGCGCGCACTGATCGGCAGGAGATGGTCCAGGACCTGCTGGACGCGCGCACGCTCGGCCGGCGAGGCGCGGCGCACGACGGCGCTGTCCACGCCCAGCATCATCTCGCTCATGCCGCCTGGCGCGATCGGCGTGGCCTTCAGCATCGCCCAGCTGACGAAATCGGATTTGAACATCGCCGCGACGAGCGGCCCTCCGCGGATCGCGGTCCCCTCGGGCAGATAGTCGGCCGGGACCAGGAGGATCAGCGCGCGACAGCGCTCCGGATGCCTTGCGGCGAACTGAATGGCCGACCAGGCCCCGGCCGAGATGGCCACGACCGCCGCCTTGTCGACGCCCTCGCGGTCGAGCAGTTCAGCGTAGGCGTCGGCCTGCATCTCCGTCGTCAGGCCCCGCGGCAGATCCGAGCCGAGATAGCCGAAACGCGACGGCGCGATGACCCGATAGCCGCGTCCCGCCATGGCGCCGGTCATGTCCAGCGCCTGGTCGAAGCCGCCCGCCGCCCCGTGGATCGCCAGGACGGGCGCCCCCTGCCCCTTCGCCGCGTACTCCAGCCGGCCAAAGCGCGTCGGCATGACCTCGCTCACGCCGGACACCCTGTGGCGAGCCGCCGCCAGATCGCGCTGGAAGGCCGCGAACACGGCCACTGCGCCGAGCGCCAACAGAACCGCGCCGAAGATCAGGAACCGACGCATCGCCGATGGCCCCCCGCATGGAGCCTCAACGCTGGGGCCGAAGAACGGCCCGCGCCTTGATCAATGTCGGTAGGTGAAGCCGATCCGGAAGGTTCGGGGCGCGGAGTAACTCTCCACTCCATCCGCGGTCTCGCCCACCTCCAGCTTGCGGTCCGTCAGGTTCTCCGCCGCCAGATAGACCTCGGCGTTCCCGGTGAACCGCCAGGTGGCGCGCGCGTCCACCAGCACCCCGTCCGACAGGCGGCGGCTGTTCAGGTCGTCCTCCCAGCGTCCGCTCTCGTAGCGAACGTCGGTCGTGAGGCTCACGGCGTCGCTGGGCCGGAAGTCGAGGCCGCCGGTGACGGTCCACTTCGGCGTCTGCGCGGGCCGCAGGCCGGTGAGTTGCGGCGCCGCCTTCCCGCCGTGCACCTCGGCGTCGGTGTAGGCTGCCGCCGCGCGCCACGACAGTGCGGCGACGATATCGCCCGAGGCCTCGCCTTCCAGACCCCAGGCCTCGATCTCGCCGGCGTTCTGCCGCTGGCGCAGCGTGCCGCCCGCGGGCACGAACCCCGCCAGCGGGAAGGTCCCCGGCCCGACGCCGATGGTGACGTTGGTGATCGGGTCCTTCAGTCGGTTCCAGAACACGTCGGCCGACCAGCGGACCGAGCCGGCGTTCCCCCCAAGGCCCGCTTCAACGCCCTGCAGCGTCTCGGGCTTCAGCGTCGGATTGGCCTCGGTGATGTCGTTCCCCACCCGGAACGGTCGGTGCAGTTCGTTCAGCGTCGGCGCCCGGAAGCCGGCATAGGCCGCCGTGCGCAGGTAGAGGCCTTCGCTCACCGCGTAGCGCACGCCGACGCGCCCGGTCGGCGTCGTGTCCGAGCGGTTGGGGGCCGAGGAGTCCAGGGTGACGGCGCCGCTCGCGGTGTCGCGCTCGACCCGCATGGCGTCATAGGCGCGGCTGCGGTCGATCCGCACGCCGCCGGTCAGCAGCCAGGGCCCCTGGTCCAGCGCGGCCTCGACATAGGCGCCGGCCACCAGGGTCTTGCCCCCGGCCTCGCGGTCTCGCGTGAAGGCGCCGTTCATGAACCGGAACCGCTCGTGCTCTGTCCCGTCGGTCAGGCGCACGTCGGCGCCTACCTCCCAGTTGACCGCCCCGGCCCTGCCCTGCCAGGCGGCGTTCAGGCCGTAGCCCGTGGCCGGGGTGTTGTATTGGTCGTTCGCGGGGGTGGTCCCGACGCGGCCGGGCGCGACGGCCACCGAACTGTTCTCCAGGTCGCTCTTGCGCACCCAGCCTTGCAGCCGCCAGCCGCCCACGCCCTCGGACGCCGGCTGGGCCAGGGTCAGCGTCGCCGACTGACCCGTGGTGTTCGACCGCGCGCCGACCAGCCCCGCCTCCTGGTTCACCTGGAAGGCCGAGAGTCGCAGCGCCACCTGGACGCCGGAGATCTCGCGCTGCAGCCGCACCGCCACCGAGGCGTCGTCAAGCCTCAGCCGGGCATCGGCCGCGCCGCGCCGCGGACCGCGCACGGCATAATATCCGTCGGTCCGCGAGCCGGCCGCCGTCACCAGCAGGCCCGGGAGGCCCGCCACCACGGCGGCCCGATAGCTATCCCGCTCGCCGCCGGAGACGTCGGCCACGGCCAGGCCGTCCGGCGTGGCGCGTTCCTGCAGCGCCACCACCCCGGTCAGCGCGCCTGCGCCGTACGGTCCCGCACCCGCGCCGCGTACGACCGTGGCGCCTTCGATGCCTTCGGAGGGCAAGCCGCTCCAGATCACCCAGCCGCCGAACGGGTCGTTCTGCGGCGCGCCATCCAGCGTCACCAGCGCCCGGCCGGCCCCCGAGGGCGCGATGGCGCGCAGCGACAGGCCCTGGGTGGTGGGATTGGCGGCGCCCGATCCGGTTCTGCGGAATAGCGAGACGCCAGGAGCGGTCTTCAGCGCCTCGTCCAGCCGGGGTTCGTTCCTGAGCACCTCGGGGCCGATCTGCACCGCGCTGAAGGCGGCCTCGCCCCCGAGCGGCGCCAGCCGCGGGGGATGGACCACCACGATCTCGACTTCCGAAGCGGGCGGGGGCGGCATATCGGGCATGTTGACTCGTGCGTGTGAAGCGGCGAACGCCGCGAGGGCTAGTCAGGCGGGAGGAAGAGCGCAATGGCCAAGGTCGCCATCGTCACGGGTGCGGGCAGCGGGATCGGCCGGGCGGTGTCCTCGACGCTCGTTCGTTTGGGGTGGAGCGTTACACTCGCCGGGCGCCGCCCCGATGTCTTGGAGGAAACAGCCAGGCTGGCGGGTGGCGAGACGCTGGTCCATCCCACGGATGTCGCGGACGAGGCCTCGGTGGACGCCCTGTTCGAGGCGACGAAGGCCCGCTTCGGCCGCCTGGACCTGCTGTTCAACAACGCAGGGACCGGCGCGCCTCCCACGCCGCTCGAGGACCATTCCCTCGAACACTGGCGCCGCGTGGTCGACGTGAACCTGACCGGCGCCTTTCTCTGCACCCGCGCCGCGTTCCGTATCATGAAGGATCAGGACCCGCGCGGCGGGCGGATCGTCAACAACGGCTCGATCTCGGCGCACGCGCCGCGGCCGCGGTCCATCGCCTACACCGCCACCAAGCACGCGATCACCGGCCTGACCCGCTCGACCTCGCTGGACGGCCGCGCCTACGACATCGCCTGCGGCCAGATCGACATCGGGAACGCCGCCACCGACATGACCCGCGCCATGGCCAGGGGCGTGCCGCAGCCCGACGGCTCGCTCAAGGTCGAGCCCACGATGGACGTCCAGGCGGTCGCTGACGCCGTGGCCTACATGGCGGGGCTGCCGCTGTCGGCCAACGTCCAGTTCATGACGGTGATGGCGACTCAGATGCCGTTCGTGGGGCGGGGCTGAGCCGCGCAAGGCCGCGACAGGGCGTCGCAAGCTGCGCCGTGGAGCGCTGCACAAATTAACGGCTCCCCGAGAGGAGAATGCCGATAACTTAACGCCGTTCTCTTTGCATTGCACCATTGTTGCTGCGGCGCAGCAACTTAACGCTTGCGTCAGGGGAAACCTCCGGGAATCTATGGGCCATCGGCGGCAGACACGGTGAGCGTCAGTACTCCCGGCCCGCTGAGAGGAACGCTGGAAAGGGGTTGGCTCAACCCTTGTCCCGGAAACAAACGCCATGATCCGTACCCTGACCATCGCCGCCGCGGCCGCAATGCTCGTCGCCGCCCCCGCCAGCGCTCAGTCGATGAAGGTCGCCGTCGCCGGCAAGACCACCGCGCAACTGCACGCCGACATCTCGAAGGCCGCCAAGAAGGTCTGCAGCCAGGCCGTCGTGGGCGCCTCGTTCCCGCGCGAAATGTACGCCTCGTGCTTCAAGCACGCCGTGGCCGACGCCGTGGCGCGCGCCAACGACCCGGCCCTGGCCGCGGCCGCCGGCATCACGCTGGCCTCGCGCTAAGCCTTTCAGCTTGCGCCGAACGGAACCGGAGCCGGGGTCTCGACCTCGGCCTCGGCGAAGTTCGGCGCGCGCTTCTGCATATTGCTCATCACCGCCTCGATCTGGTTCGGCGACCCGATGAGCGCGGTCTGCTCGCGGCTCTCTTCCATCAACACCTCGCGCTGATCGGCCTCCGCCGCCAGGTTCAGCAGCCGCTTGGCCCCGCGGATCGCATGCGGGTTCTTCCCCGCCACGTCCTTCGCGAACGCCAGCGCCTCGGCCCGCGGGTCGGCGGTCAGGCGGGTGACGAAGCCCAGTTGATGCGCCTCTTCGCCGGAGAAGACCCGGCCCGAATAGGTCAGCTCGCGCGCGATGTCGTCGCGGACCAGTTGGCGCATCAGGACCAGGCCGGCCATGTCCGGCACCAGCCCCCACTTGATCTCCATCACCGACATCTTGGTGTCGGGCGCCACGAAGCGCATGTCGGGACCGCAGGCGAGCTGGAAGCCGCCGCCGAACGCCACGCCGTGCACCGCGGCGATCACCGGCACGGGGATCTCGCGCCAGACCATCACCGCATGCTGGGCGCGGTTCGAACCACCCGGCGTGCGGTTGGCGGTGACCAGGGCGCCGGTCGTGCCCTGCCCCCGCTCACGCGTCCCCGACGCCATCTGCGAGAAGTTGCCCATGTCGAGGCCGGCGCAGAACGCGCGGCCCTCGCCCGACAGGACCACCGCACGCAACCCTGCCTCGCCCTTCAGCCGTTCGCCGGTCTGGATCAGGGCCTCGAACATGGCGTTGTCCAGGGCGTTCATCTTGTCGGCCCGAACCAGACGCACGTCGGCGACGCCGCCCTGGATATCCACCGTCACACGGTCGTTCATCTGAGGTCTCCTCCTACCGCTTCGCGAGCACGTAGCCGGCGCGCGGGAAATGCACATGCACCACGTCCAGCTCGCCGCATTCGCGGGCCAGGGTGACGCGGTCGTGGGTCAGGTTCACCAGCACGCCCTCCACGGGGTCGCGCCCGTAGTCGTCGGCCTGGACGACCACCGCATCGCCCCGCTTCAGGCCGGACGGGTCGCCGGCCGTGCAGATCCCGGCATCCACGGGCTCGCTGGTCATCGCCGCCTGCAAAGCCTCGGCCGGCTTCATCTCCGTGCGCTCGCCGTGACCGACCGCCTTCAGGCGGTCGCGCCAGGCCTGGACGCGCGGCAGGCCTGTCAGTAGCTCGTCGGCGACCTTCGGAGAGGCGGCGCCGAGCCACCAGACGTTCATCCACGCCGCCACGTCGGCCAGCGACGGCGTTTTACCGCCCAGGAAGTCGCCGGACAGCCCGTCCTCGAGCCAGCCCGCGTAGGCGCGCCACTGCTGGCGCATGAACGGCGCCGCGGCCTTCATCGCGCCCACGTCGAACGGCCGGCCCGACAGCTTCTCGCGGTCGGCGATGAACTCCTTGGGGACCAAGTCACCCATCTCGGCGAAGATCACCGCCACGCTGGCCTGGAACCATAGCCGGTCGGCCCAGAGGTTCACCGCCCAGTCGGCGCCGGCCACCACCTTCGGCGCCGGATGCCGCGCCTCGATCTCCGCCAGGATCACCTGGGTGTCGCAATAGATATCGGCCCCGATCTGCATCACCGGGATGCGCCGATAGCCGCCGGTCAGCGGGATCAGGTCGGGCTTGGGCATGATCACCGGCTGGATCACCGAGCGCCAGCCGAGCCCTTTGATCCCGAACATGAGGCGCACCTTCTCCGAAAACGGAGAGGTGTCGTAGTGGTGGAGGATGATCTCGGGCGCCGGCATCTAGACCACCACCACGCCCACGCCGGGCGGATTGGCGTACAGCGCCTCGACCAGGGCGTGGCGTCGCTCCAGCGTGGCGCGCTGGTTCACATAGCCCTTGTCGGTGATCTCGCCCGCGTCGATCGACGGCGGCTCCAGCATCAAGACGAACCGGCCGATGCGGCGCGACGACCCGCCGGCCGTGGCGTTGAACTCGGCGATGCGGGCCCGCAGCACCTCCTTCAGCTTCTCGACCGGGTTGTCGCCCAGGGTCGGCATCGCCGCCGGCGACGGCCAGACCAGCGCGCCGGCGAACGGCTTGTCCTGCCCGGCGATCACCATGTCGAAGGCGTAGGGCGTGCAGGCGGCGACGAGGTCGGGCCGCAGCGTGCCGACCGAGACCCAGGTGCCCGAGTCCAGCTTGAAGTCCTCGGTGACCCGGCCGTCGAACACCAGGCCCAACTCCGGCTGCTCCGGGTCCAGGAACCGGCAGGCGTCGCCCAGCTTGTAGAAGCCTTCCTCGTCGAAGGCGGCCTTCGTCTTCTCGGGGTCGTTGTGATAGCCGGTCGTGACCGTCGGCCCCTTCACGCGGACCTCCAGCTTCGAACCGTTCGGCACGAGCTTCAGCGTGATCCCGGGCAGCGGCAGGCCGATCAGGCCCACAAGCTCGGTGATCCAGTGGACCACGGTGATCCCCTGCGTCTCCGTCGCGCCGTACATGGTGGTCAGCGGGATGCGGTAGCCGGTCTCGGCGATGGCCAGCGCCTGCAGCCGGTCCGACACGTCGCTGGACAGCGTCGCGCCGCCGTAGCCCATGCTGCGCATGTTCTTGAAGAAGCTGGCCCGCAGGACGGGATCGCGCTCCATCGCCTCGACCAGCATGCCGAAGGCCACCGGCGCCGACCCGAAGACCATGGGCGAGATCTCATAGAGGTTCTTGATCGTGGTCTCGAACATGCCGGGGATCGGCTTGCCCTCGTCCAGGTGCAGCGTCGCGCCGTTCCACATGGCGCCGTTGAACCCGATGTTCCCCGCCGAGATGTGGCTCCAGGGCATCCACTCCAGCGCCTGGGGGATGGCGTCGGGATCGGCCGGCTCGTCGCGCAACCCCTCGGTGCCGGCGATCACGCCCGCGAACATGCCGTGGGTCTGCGGCACGCCCTTGGGCATGCCGGTCGACCCCGACGTGAACAGGTACTTGGCCACCGTCGAATGGTTCAGCGTCTCGCGCGCCGCCTCGACGGCCGGCGTCGGCTCGGTCGCCGTGAGCTCGGCCAGCGGCGTCGTCCCATTCCCGCCGTCGACGGTCACGAACCGCAGCGACGGGTCGATCGCCCTCAGCGTCTCGAAGGCGCGCGCGAACATGTCGCTGTTCTGGGCGAACACCACGCGCGGCTTCACCGTGGCGAAGCAGTGCTTCAGCTTGGCGTGGTCGGTGGAGATCAGGCTGTAGGCCGGGCTGATCGGCGCGATCGGCACGCCCGCGGTGTAACAGCCCAGCATGACCAGCGCGTGCTCGACCGAGTTGGCCGACAGCACCATCACGCTGTCGGCGCCCGTCAGTCCCTGGCTCAGGAGCCACTGGGCGATGCCGTCCGCGGCGCGCTTGGCCTCGCCGTAGGTGACCCCACGCCAGGGCCCGTGCCCAGGCTCGCGCTGCAGGATGTAGGGCCGGTCGGGATGCGCCGCGGCCTTCTCGGCCAGCAGGTGGGCGATCGACCGCGGCCCCGCCGCCGGCGGGTGGTTCGAGCGGACATAGTAGGTCCCGTCCGCGGTCTTCTCGACGGTTACGTCTGGCTGCTTCTGAGGAAGAGCCTTGAACGGCGGCAGCGTCGCGGCGGCGGCGCCCTGATCGTCGGCGGGGCTCATGCCCGTCCTCCCGGTTTTCGTTGTTCGCAAGACCCTACGCCAGCCGCCGGGGCCTGCAACCGGGACGCCACGTCAAGCAGGCGTGAGGGTTCCCCAACGAGACCGGTCCGTCGCCTAGCCGAAGGCCGGCGCGAAGCGGATGTTGTCGCGTTCCAGGCCCTTCAGCACCACGTCCACCCCGCCGGACTTGATCATCCACTCCAGGCGGTGGTCGCGGTATTCGCGCTTGAAGAGGCCCTTTTCCACCAGCTCGGCCACGTTCGGCATGGTGGCGCCCGAGGCGTTCAGCGCGGCGATGTCGGCGGCGCAGGCGGCCACCGAGGGCCGGGCGTTGGCCCGCGCCAGCCAGGCCGCCAGCTTCGAGCCTTCTGCCGGCGGGACGCCATGTCCCACCGAGCCGTTGAGGTAGGGGACCACCGACAGGTCGCCCCAGCCGAACGTCTCGCCGTTGAACCACTCTCGGTCGCCGAGCTGCTTTTCCAGCCAGGCGAAGAAGCCCTCGGTCTGCTGGCGGGCAGCGACGAACATCGCCTCGGCCTGGGCCCCCTCCGCTCGGCGGAACCAGCGGATCTCCGAGAGTCCCCAGTTGATCGCCTCGAAGTGGGTGTCCATCACCTCCTCCAGCATCCGGACACGGGCGCGGTCGGCGGCGGAGGGGGGCCGCATCGCCGGCTCCGGATAGGCGTCGTCGAGGTACTCCAGGATGATGGTGGAATCGAAGACCCGGACATCTCCATCCACCAGCGCCGGCACCTCCGCGCGGGGACTGGCCTCGACGAATGGCCCCGCCGCGCCGCCGGCGCCCAGCCCGCCCGGCATGGGCGCCTTATAGGCCAGGCCCTTCTCGCGCAGCGCGATCTTGACCTTCTGGGCGTAGGGCGAGAGCGGGTGGTCGTAGAGCGTGATCATGTGCGCATCATCTCGTCGAAATCCATCTTCTGGGCGCGCTTGGCGGCCTGGAAGCCTGGGCGGGCCACAAGCCTTTCCCAATAGGTCTTGATCGCGGGCGAGAACCGCTCGTCCAGCTTGAGCTGTCGTGCGAGCAGCAGCGCGTAACCCACGGAAATATCAGCCGCCGTGAACCGACCGGCGCAGAGCCAGTCGCCGTTCTCCAGCGCCCGATCCACGTGCCGGAGGCGGCTGAGGAACCACTTGGCGTAGTCGTCGGCCACCACCTCGGCCTTGCCCGGCTCGAACTGGCGGTAGCGCAGCACCAGCGTCTGCGGGAAGGTCAGCGTCGCCTCGCCGAAATGCAGCCAGTTCAACCAAGCGCCATAGGCTGGATCGTCCGCCGCCACGGCCAGGTCGCTCGGCCCGTAGCGGGTCACGAGGTACTGCACGATGGCCGCGCTCTCGGTCATGAAGGTCTCGCCGTCCTTCATGGCCGGGATCGTTCCCAGCGGGTTGATCTCCAGATAGGCGGGTTCGCGCACCCGGGGCGGGAACGGCAGCAGGTGCAGCTCGTACGGAAGTCCCAGTTCCTCCAGCGCCCACAAAGGCCGGAATGACCGCGCGTCCGGGCAGTGCCACAGCTCGATCATCGTCACCCCTCGCGTCGCGTGTACTGCGGCCGCCGTTTCTCCAGGAACGCCTGCACCCCCTCCTGGAAATCGCCGTCCGAGCTGGCCAGGATCTGATTGCGGTCCTCCATGGCGATGGCCGCCTCCAGCCCCTGGGCGTCGATGGCGTGGTTCAGCGCCTCCTTGGTCAGGCGCAGGCCCAGCGGTGTGGCGTGCAGCATGTCGTCGACGAAGCCCCGGGCCTCGGCCTCGAGCTGGTCCGGCTGCACGATCCGGCTGACCAGGCCCAGCTGATAGGCCCGTTCGGCGTCGATGAACCGGCCGGTCAGCATGTATTCCGCCGCCACCGAAGACCCGACCATGCGCGGCAGGAAATAGCTCACCCCGATGTCGCAGGCCGAGAGGCCGATGCGGATGAAGGCGGCGTTCATCCGCATCTTCGGCGTCGCGATCCGCACGTCCGACGCCAGCGCCAGGGCGAAGCCGCCGCCGGCCGCCGCGCCGTTCACGCAGGCGACGATCGGCTGCGGGCAGCGCCGCATGGCGATGACGATCTCGCTGATCTCGCGCTGCCGCGTCAGGCCGGCCCCGATGGACCGCGAGCCCTGCGGATCGCCGCGCTCCTTCAGGTCCAGCCCGGCGCAAAAGGCGGCGCCCGCCCCCTGCAGCACCACCACGCGCACGTCGCGCCGCCAGTAGAGGTCGACGAAGAACTCCCGCAACTCCGTCACCAGGTTGCGGGACAGCGCGTTCAGCCGGTCGGGCCGGTTCATGGTCGCCCAGACGACCTCGCCCTCCTGGCGCAGTTCCAGATCGGCCATCGCCTAAAGTCCTTTCAGCCAGTCGAGCAGGATCGCGGTCACCTCGGCGGGCCGCTCCTGCTGGGTCCAGTGCCCGACGCCCGGCAGCACGTGCGAACCGCGCAGGTCGGTGACGTGCTCGCGCATCATGGCCGAGGGGTCGGGGATACGACCGAAGCCGTTGAAGGCGGGGTCGCGGTCGCCGCCGATCAGCAGGCTGGGCTGCTCGATCTTGCGGTCCTTGAACGCCTGCAGCCACTCGAAGTCGCGCTCGTGGTTCCGGTAGCGGCTGATCGGCCCGAAGAACCCCGAGCGCTCGAACTCCGCCACGTAGTAGTCGAGGTCGGCGTCGGTCAGCCAGGCGGGGAACACCTTCGGGTCCACCATGCCTTCCAGCATCGAGGCCCCGTGCTTCTTCTGCGGCCACGAGCCGTCGGGCGCCTCGCCTGCGATGCCGAAGTAGAACTTGCGCAGGAAGTCGCGGACGTCGGCCTCGGCCTCCGCTTCCGGTGGCCCCACGTCCTGGAACCAAGCCTGGTAGAAGAAGTGGCCCTTGCTTGTGAACAGCTCGGTGAAGATCTCGGTGAACGGCCGCTTCGGCACGCCGCTGTACGGCACCGACAGGCCCGCGACGGCCGAGATCACGTCGGGCCGGGTCAGCGCCGTGTTCCAGACGATGGGCGCGCCCCAGTCGTGACCGATCAGGATCGCCTTGTCGCCCGGCGCCATCGCCTCGACCACCCCGGCGACGTCGCCGGTCAGTTCCTGCATGGAATAGGCAGCGACGTCCTTGGGCTTGTCCGAGCCGCCGTAGCCGCGAACGTCCAGCGCCGCCACCTGGTAGCCGGCCTTGGCGATCGGCCCGATCTGGTGGCGCCACGAGTACCAGCTCTCGGGAAAGCCGTGGACCATGACCACCAACGGCCCCTCGCCCTCCACCGCCGCCCGCAGCTTGGCGCGCCCCGTGTCGATGGTCCGGAATTCCGGCATGCGTTTCCCCGTATCGTTTGGCCCATGTTCTCCCGTCGCCGAGCAGTGGCAAGGCTGACCGTGCGTCACGGTTGACCGCCTTTCCGGGCGTGCAAGCATGCGCAAAAGGGAGGAGCGCCATGGTCTCGCTGGTCGAGAAGAGCGCCGGGTTCGCGCACGTCCGCTGCACGCTGGAGCATCACGTCGCGACCGTGGTCCTGGATCGGCCGGAGCGACGCAACGCCCTGAATTACCAGGCCTATGACGAGCTGGAGCAGGCGTTCCGCCTCGCCACCGCCGACGACGAGGTGCGCTGCATCGTCGTCACCGGCGCCGATCCCGCCTTCTGCTCCGGCGACGACGTCGGCGAGATCATGGCCGGGCCGAAGCCGGTCTCGAAGCGGTCGCTGCCCGTCACCTATCAGGCCACCCCCGCCGCCATCGCGGTGCTGGAATGCGACAAGCCGGTGATCGCCGCGGTCAACGGCGCGGCCGTCGGCTGGGGCATGGAGTTGGCGTTGTTCGCGGACATCCGCCTCGCGTCGGAGAAGGCCAAGTTCGGCGAGCTGTTCGTCAAGCGCGGCCTGGTCTGCGACGTGGGCGGCTTCTATCGCCTGCCCGCCATCGTCGGCCCCGCCAAGGCGGCCGAGCTGCTGTTCACCGGGGATGTGTTCGACGCGGCGGAGGCCCTGCGCATTGGACTGGTCAGCCAGGTGACCGCCCACGGCGAGCTGATGCCCGCCGCCCGCGCCCTCGCCGGCCGCATCGCCGCCAATCCGCCGCTGGCCGTGCGCCACCTCAAGGCCGGCCTTACCCGCTACGCCCATGGCGACCCACGTGAGATCGGGGCCTGGGCCATCGAGAAGATCCGCCTCCTGATGCAGACCGAAGACCACAGGGAAGGCGTCGCCAGCTTCCTCGAGAAGCGCCAACCGGTCTTCCAGGGGCGTTGAGCATGAGCAGCCGATCCGTCGCGGGCCTGACCGTCCTGATCACCGGCGCCGCCAGCGGCATGGGCCGCGCCACCGCCGAGGTGTTCGCCGCGGAGGGCGCCCACGTCGCCTGCACAGACATCGCCGTCGAGAGCGTGCGCGAGGTGGCCGACGACCTGGTCCACCGCGGCTTCTCGGCCGAGGCCTGGGCGCTGGATGTTTCGGATGCCGCCGCCATCAAGACGGTGACCGATCAGGTCGCCGCGCGCTTCGGCAGTCTCGACGCGCTGGTCAACAACGCCGGCATCTCCGCCTTCTGCCCCATCGACGCCGAGCCCTACGACGAGGTCTGGGCCCGGTCGCTGTCGATCCTGCTCACCGCCCAGCAGCGGCTGGTGCGCGCCGCCCTGCCCCACCTGCGCAAGTCCGCCTCGCCGCGCATCGTCAACATCGCCTCCACCGAGGCCCTGGGGGCCACCAGCCGCGATAGCCCCTACGCCGCGGCCAAGGCCGGCGTCACCGGCCTGACCCGCGCCCTGGCCGTCGAACTGGGTCCGGAGGGGATCACCGTCAACTGCATCTGTCCCGGTCCCATCCTCACCGGCATGACGGCCGGCGTGCCCGACGAGGACAAGCAGGTGTTCGCCAAGCGCCGCACGGCCATGCGCCGCTACGGTCGCCCGGAGGAAGTCGCCCACATGACGCTCAGCCTCTGCCTTCCGGCGGCGTCCTACATCACCGGGACGACCATTCCCGTTGACGGGGGCCTGATGGCGCGCAACGCCTAGGGCCATGATTGGCCGTGGCCTCCTGCTCGCGCTCCTGTTCTCCGCGCCGGCCCAGGCGCAGACCTACCGGCCGCCGCGCACGGCCGATGGCGCACCGGACCTGCAGGGGGTTTGGGACAACGACTCCATGACCATGCTCCAGCGGCCCAAGGGCTTCGCGGGCCTCGTCGCCACGCCCGAGGAAGCCGCCGCGCATGAGGCCAAGCGGTATCAGCGCTACGAGAGGGTGGTGGGGGACGTCGATCCCAACGCCCCGGCCCCCGAGCTCGACAAGGTGGAGGACGACGACCGGTTCGATCGTCCGCGCGGCCTGGCCCGCATCCGCGGCGAGATCCGCAGTTCCCAGATTGTCGATCCGGCCGACGGGCGGTTGCCCTACACGCCGCAGGCGCGCGCCGCCGCCGAGAAGGCGCTGAAGGACGAGTTGGCCTACGACGATCCCGAGGGCCGCCCGTTCGACGAGCGCTGCCTGCTGGGTGGCGGTGGCGGCGTGGCGCCGCCCATCATGAACCGCGACCACTTCAAGATCGTCCAGACGCGCGACAGCGTGGTGATCTTCGGCGAGATGAACCACGAGGCGCGGATCATCCGCCTCGGCGGCGCGCGCCTGCCGCCGGCCGTCCGACCCTGGATGGGCGACCCGGTCGGCCGGTGGGAGGGCGAGACGCTCGTGGTCGAGACCACCAACCTCAGCCCCAAGGACGGCTGGCGCTGGAACGCCGGCGACTGGATCAAGCTGTCGCCCGCCGCCCGCATCGTCGAACGCTTCACCCGCACCGGTCCGGGCGAGATCACTTACGCCTATGTCGTCGATGATCCGGCCACCTACACCCAGCCCTGGCGCGGCGAGCTGCTGTTCATCGCCACCGACGCGCCCATGTTCGAGTTCGCCTGCCACGAGGGGAACTATTCCCTGCCCAACATCCTGGCGGGCGCGCGGCAGCAGGAGCGCGACGCGGGTGCGGCGAAGGCCGCGAAGTAGCGGGCCGACTCCGGGATTCGGGCGGGCCGCACCGGCGGATCCAACCGCGCAACCCGACGCACCAAGTCGAGCCAGCGGTGCGATGCTCCGTCGGCGGCGGGTCGCCCTCGACTAGGCGCCGGTGAACTTGCCGGGCCGCTTCTCCCGGAACGCCGCAATCCCCTCGCGGTAGTCCTGGCCCGAGGTCGCCAGCAGGAACTGGTCGCGGTCCATGTAGATCGAGGCCTGCGCCGTCGCCCCGGCGACGGCGTTCACCGCCTCCTTGGTCATGCGCACCGGCAGCGGCGGCAAGGCGGCCACCTTGTCGGCCCAGCGGCGCGCCGCCGTCAGCGCGCCACCCGTCGCGACGGCCTCGTCCGCGAAGCCCCAGTCCAGGCATTTCGCGGTGTCCACGGCCTCGCCGAACATCACGAACTGCTTGGCCCGGGATGGCCCCACGAGGGCGGCGATCTTGGGGATGCTGCGCCAGCTCATGTTCATGCCCAGCGGAACCTCCGGCAGGCGCAGGTAGGCGCCCTCGCCCATCACCCGGAAGTCGCACGACAGCACCAGCGCCGCCCCGCCGCCGATGCAATAGCCCTCGATGGCCGCGATGGTGACCGCCTCGATCTCGTTCCAGGCCCGGCACATGTCCGGCCCCGCCATCACCGCCCGGCGACTCTCCATCAGCGGCAGGCCGGTGCGCGCCTGGCTGGCCGACAGGTCGGCCCCCGCCGAGAAATAGGCCTCGTTCCCCGTCAGGATCACCGCCCGCACGTCGGTCCGCAGCCGCAGCAGGCCGGCGACCTCGGTCAGCTCCTCCATCAGCTCGCCGTTCAGCGCGTTGCGCGCTTCGGGCCGCGCCAGCGTCACCTCGACGGTCTGGTCCCGCCGTCCGACGCGGATCGTCCGCCACTCGGTGTCGAAAAGTCTGTCGGCCACGCTCGCCTCCCCCCCGGGATTTGGCCGCATCTTGGAACGGGGGCCGCGATCCGGCCTAGCCCTTCTTCTTGCCCAGGCCGAAGGTGGGGACGCGGTCGCGCAGGCTCTTCTTCTTGGCCTTCGGCGCCTGGGGCGGCAGCTCGACCACCGGCGGGCTCGCCTGCGCCGTCGCGATGGGCGCGGCCGCGGCCGCGGGCTCGGGCGCGTCCGCCGCGGCCACCGTCTGCACGCCGAGGTCACGGTCGCACCGTTCGTCGCGCTTGGCGGCTTCGAACACGGTCGCCGTCAGCACAGGCTGGAAGCCCGGCTTGTTGGTGCTGATGAACACCGCCAGCGCCCGACGCCCCGGGATGTTGCAGAACGTCTCGCGGAAGGCCCAGTCGCCGGCCTCCCACCGCGTCTTGGCCGGCGTGAAGAGCTCGGCCCGCCGCTTGATCGCCGCCTGCACCGCGTCCTGCACCTGAACCGGCTCGCCAGCCGTGACGCGCACGGTGCAGCTTACCGGGTCCTTGCCACGGCGGATCGTCACGTCATCGCCGTCGATGTCCTCGACCGGCGCGGCGTCGATCACCGCGGCCAGGCAGGCGCCCGTCGCGGAACGCGCCTCCTGCACCGGATCGGCGTGGGCCGCCACGGCGGGAAGGGTCAGCAGCAGGGCAAGGGCAAGCGTTCGCATGGCGCTGGTTCGCCTAGCATCACGGCGCGGATGTGGCGACTAGCCGGTGTTCCTGAGGCCCGAGGCGACGCCGGCCACCGTCAGCTGAATGGCCAGCTTGAGCTGCGGGTCGTCGGCCCCGCCGCGTCGCCGGGCGAGCAGTTCGAGCTGCAGGTGGTTGAGCGGGTCCACCACCTCGGCGGCCAGCGCCACCGACTCCGCCATCTGCGGATGGTTGTCCAGCAGGCGGCTGCCGCCGCGGATCGCCAGCACCAGGCCACAGGCCGCCTCGTGCTCGGCCCGGATCCGCTCGAAGATCGCCTTGCCCTCGGGGCCGGAATGCAGCGCCGCGTACTTGGCCGCGATCGCCATGTCGGACTGGGCCAGCGCCACCTCCATGTTGGAGATCATCGAGGCGAACAGGTTGTCGTCGGCCAGCGCCTTCAGGTCCTCGGCCGAAAGCCCCGCCTTCGCCGCCCCGCCCGCGAAGCCGTACCAGGCCGGCAGCATGAAGCGGGCCTGCGACCACGAGAACACCCACGGGATCGCCCGCAGGTCCTCGATGCGGCGGCTTGCGGTGCGCGAGGCCGGCCGGCTCCCGATGTTCAGCCCCACGATCTCCGCGATCGGGGTCACGCCCCAGAAGAAGTCCTCGAAGCCCGGCGTCTCGTAGACCAGCTCGCGGTACGCCGCGAACGACGCCTGGCTGAGCGTCTCCAGCAACGCCGAGCCCGCCTCGGCCGGCGCGGCCTCGGTGTTGCTCGCCATCGCCACCGCGGCGGTCAGGCTGTCGAGGTTGCGCCGCGCCGTCGGCTGGTCGCCGAACCGGCGCGAGATCATCTCGCCCTGCTCGGTCAGGCGCAGCCGCCCCTTCACCGTGCCCGGCGGCTGGGCCATCACGGCCTGGGCCGCGGGGCCGCCGCCACGCCCCACCGAGCCGCCGCGGCCGTGGAAGTACCAGAGGTCGACGCCGCGAGCCTGGGCCTGGGCCTGCAGCACCGCCGCCGCCTTGGTGACGTTGTAGCGAGAGGCGACGTAGCCGCCGTCCTTGTTGCTGTCGGAATAGCCCAGCATCACCTCGCGCCACTTGGGCTCGCCGAACATCTCGCGCGGCAGCTTCAGCGACAGCCATTCCTTCAGCAGCACAGGCCCGTGCTCCAGGTCGCCGATGGTCTCCAGCAGGGGCGCGATGCGGATGGCGCTGCGCCCTTTGTCGCCGCCCTGCACCAGGCCCGCCTGCTTCAGCAGCACCAGCGGCTCCAGCACGTCCGACAATGTGGCCGTCTTCGAGATGATGTAGGCGCCCAGCGCCTTCTCGCCGTAGAGGCGCACCACCTCGGCCGCGGCGTCCAGCACGCCCAGCTCGCGCATGGTCTCTTCGCTGTAGTCCAGGAACGGCGAGCGCAGCGGCCGGTCGTGGCTGAGTTCCTTGGTCAGCACCCGCACCCGCTCGGCCTCGTCCGAGCCCAGGTAGTCGATATTGACCCCCGCCCGCACGTACAGCTCGTGGATCATCCGCTCGTGCACGTCGGCGTTCTGGCGCAGGTCGATCGACAGCAGGTGGAAGCCGCAGGCCTTGGCCACCGCGATCAGGGTGCGCAGGCGGCCCCCCACCACGCGTTCGCCCAGGTGCGCGCGGATCGACTGGCGGATGGTCTCCAGGTCGGCCACGAAATCCGCCGCCGCCTCGTAGGCCGGAGACCCCGTGGGCCATGATCCGCCCGCCAGCCGGTTGGCCGTGGCCGACAACCGGTCCCAGATCTCCTGCAGCGCCAGGCGATAGGGTTCGTCCTTGCGGTGCGCGTCGTCCTTGCCCGCGTGCGGCGAGGCGTCGGCCAGCGCCAGAACGCCGGCGCTGGCGGGTGTCAGGTCCATGCTGATCGCCAGGTCGAACCACAGCCGGCGCACCTCGTCCGAATAGTGGTTGAGGATCAGCCGCGCCTGCGAGCGCATGGCCAGCCGCAGCGTCTCGCCGGTCACGCCCGGGTGGCCGTCGCGGTCGCCGCCCAGCCAGGACCCCAGGGTCAGCGGCGTCGCGTTCTCGAACCGCTCGCTCCACGTGTCGTACAGCTCGGACAGCGCCGGCAGGATCGAGCGGCGCACGATCGCCAGCGAATTGCGGATCTCGTCGGCCGGGCTGATCCGATCGGGCCGGTGCATCCGCGCCTTCCAGAGCAGCGCCACCTCGCGGAACAGGTCCTCGCGCAGCCGCTTCTCCACATGTGGCAGGAGGTGATGGGTGCGCAGCGACATCAGCCGCGCGATCTCGGCCTCACGCTCGACCACGGCGCGGCGACGCACCTCGGTCGGATGCGCGGTCAGCACCGGGGCCACGGCCATGCGCGGCACGATCCGCCCCGCCGCCTTCGGCCCCAGCCGCTCGGCGGCATCGACCAGGGTGTTCGGCAGCGCGCCGGCCTCCATCTCCGCCTCCACCGAGCGTCGCCGGCCCGCGACGTCCTCGCCCAGGTTCGACAGCAGGGAGGCGCAGGTGAAGGCGCGCGCGAGATAGACCGCCTGGTCCGGACGCAGGGTCGAGAACAGGGCCTCCAGCGCCTCCTCGTCATCCTGGCGGGCGACGTCGCGGGCCCGGCTCACCAGGGCCGCGGCGTCCTCGCCGTCGAGGTAGCGGATCACGTCTTCCAGGAGAGCGGTCAGGTAGTGGACCGAGGCCCCCGCCGCGGCTTCCGGGACCGGGGCGACCCGCATATCCATCATCGGTCCGACTCCGCTAGGCACGCAAAACGGCGCGCAACATACCGCAAGGGTAGGGTCCGTCAGCCAGGATCGCGCGATGAAACCCCGCCCATTGCGCCGAACGCGCCGGCCGCAGGCGCGCGATCTCCAGGGCGCCCATCCCTTGTGCTGCGAAAACAGCGGGTTGCCGGCGCATCCTCGCGGCGTCGGCCTCGATCTCTACGAAGGCGATGGACCGGCCCTGCAGCGCGCTCACCTCCGCCACGGCGCGGTCCAGGCTCCAGCCCAGCGCACCCTGCCCCGTATCGGCCACCACCCGCGCCATCCGGAACAGCCGCCAGTGCAGATAGCCCAGCTCGCCCAGCGGGTCGTGGGCGTAGGCGCCGAGGTCCCGCGCCAGCTGCTCGGCATAGGTGGCCCAGGCCTCCGAGTAGACGCCGAACCACCGCTGCTTCGCCGGATCCTCAGACTGAAGCGTCGCCTGCAACGCGTGCCCCGGGACCGTCTCGTGGAACGCGACGCTGGGCAGGGTCCACGTCGGCCGCTCGCGGATCGCCTTCAGGTCCACATAGTAGGCGGGCGGCTCGCGATAGCCGCCTCGCCCACGCGCCTCGTCGGCCGGCGACATGCGGCGCACCTCGGCCCGCGGAATGGCCAGGCCGCCGAACGCGCTGGCCAGGCGGGGGCGCAGGGCCTCCAGCCGCGCGTTCATGTCGGCCACGGCCCGATCGCGGCCGGCGCCGTCATCTGGGTAGAGATGACGTTCGTCCGCGAACAGCGCCCGCAGCCGTTCCGCCACGCTGCCTTGGCCGAGCCCCTGCCCTCGCAGGAGCCGGTCAGCGCGCCCGTGCAGCCGCCGCGCCTCGACGAGCGCCCGCCGGTGCGCTGCGAGCGGGTCCAGCGGCGCCCCCCAGGCCCCGGCGAGCACTTCGGCATAGTCAGCCGCCAAGCTCGGGCCGGCCAGGAGCGCGGCGGCTGAGGTCAGCACGGTGCGTCGGATCCACATCAACGGTGTGTCTAGCCGACGAAATGGACGAATGATACCGGTGTCATCATGGATTTCGACCGCCGGACCCTCCTCACCCTGGCCGCCGCCACACCCGCGACCGCCGCCGCCATGGACCTCGCGCCGAACCTGACCCAGCCGCCCGCGGATCCCTCCGAGATCGTCAGGCTGTGGCCCGGCAAGCCGCCCGGGTCCCTGACGGTTCTGCCCCGCGAGCAAGTCGTCGACCGGCGGCCGCAAAGCGGCTTCCAGGACCGCATCGTCACCGGGATCGGCGAGCCGCTGCTGACCGTGTTCCGCCCGGCGAAGCCCAACGGCGCGGCCTGCCTGATCGCGCCGGGCGGCGGCTATATCCGCGTGGTCATCGACAAGGAGGGCTTCGAAATCGCCCACCGCCTGGCCGCCGCCGGCGTGACCTGCTTCGTGCTGCGCTACCGCCTCCCGGCCGAGGGCTGGGCCGAAGCGTCGGACGTGCCGCTCCAGGACGCCCAGCGGGCGATGCGTGTGGTCCGCGCCGGCGCCCAGCGCTGGCGCATCGATCCGAAGCGCGTCGCGGCCCTCGGCTGCTCAGCGGGCGGCCACGTCGCCGCCAGCCTGGCCACCGGCTATGCGCGCGAGGTCTACGCGCCGGTCGACGACGCGGACCGCCTCTCCGCCCGGCCCGACCTGTCGGCCTTGCTCTACCCCGTGATCGACATGTCCCTGCCCTACGCCCACAAGGGCTCACGGACCGCTCTGCTGGGCGCCCGGCCGACAGCCGCGACGGAAGCCGCCTATTCGCCCCATCGGCAGGTCACCGCCGAGACGCCGCCCACCTTCCTCGTCCACG
This sequence comes from Phenylobacterium sp. FG114, assembly GCF_057809855.1. Lineage (NCBI taxonomy): Bacteria > Pseudomonadati > Pseudomonadota > Alphaproteobacteria > Caulobacterales > Caulobacteraceae > Phenylobacterium > Phenylobacterium sp. FG114. The sequence continues at coordinate 86,167 of NZ_JBMDKU010000016.1, forward strand.
CGGCCGACGATCCTTCGGTGCCGGTCGAGAACAGCCTGAACCATCTGGCCGCCCTGCGCGCCGCCAGGGTCGCCGCCGAAGCGCACATCTTCGAGGAAGGCGGCCACGGCTTCGGCATCTGGCTCGCGCGCGGGAAGCCGGCGCGTGCGTGGCCCGAACTGTTCGTGGCCTGGGCGGCCCGGCGCGGCTGGCTGGGCTAGCCCTCGCCCACGGTTGCGTTTGCGCTAAAGCTGAGGCGTGCTCTCGCCCATGTCCGCCTCCTCCGCCACAGCGTCGCGCAGCCTGCCTGGCGAGGTGGATGTCGCCGTCGTCGGCGGCGGCGCGGCGGGGATCGCGGCGGCGCGCCGGCTGATCGAGCGGGGCCGCTCGGTGCTCGTCCTCGAGGCGCTGCCCCGGCTGGGCGGCCGGGGCTGGACCATCGAGCTGCAGGGCCACCCCTTCGACCTCGGCTGCGGCTGGCTCCACTCGGCCGAGCGCAATCCCCTCGCCGCGCTGGCCGAGGGCCGGGGCCGGACACTGGATCGCAGCGAGGGCGCGTGGCGGCGGCAGCTCCACGACATCGACTTTCCCCAGAAGGACCAGCGCGCGGCCTGGGCGGCGTATGAGCGCCTGGGCGAACGGCTCCGTCACGCGCCGCCGCCCAGCGATCGGGCCGGCGACGCCGTCGCCCGCGACGACCCATGGCGGCCCTTCCTCGACGGGCTGAGCGGCTTCCTGAACGGCGTGGAGCTCGACCAGCTCTCGGTTCGAGACTTCCTCGCCTACGACGACGCGGCCAGCGAGGCCAACTGGCGGCTGCCGTCCGGCTACGGCGCCTTCCTCGCCGACCTTGGCGAGGGCATACCTGCGGCGCTCGACACCCGCGTGCGCTCCATCGCCGAGGGCGACAGCGTCCTCGTCGAGACCAACCGAGGGACCGTGCGGGCCGGGGCCGCCATCGTCTCCGTCTCCAGCAACGTTCTCGCCCGAGGCGACATCCGTTTTTCGACCGGGCTGGACGACCACCTGCACGCGGCGTCACGCCTGCCGCTCGGCCTCGACAACAAGGTCTTCCTCGCCCTGTCGGAGGTCGATGCGGTTCCAGCGGAGTCGCATCTCCTCGGCCAGCTCGATCGCGCCGGCACGGGCAGCTACTACCTGCGCCCGTTCGGCCGCCCGGTGATCGAGGCGTTCCTGGGCGGCGGCCTCGCCCGCGACCTGGAGGCGGCGGGGGACGCGGCGGCCATCGACTTCGTAAGCGGCGAACTTCGTGACCTGCTGGGCGCGAACTTCGTCCGTGCGCTCACCCCGCTGGCGGTCACCCGCTGGGGCCAGGAACCGACGGTCCTCGGGTCCTACAGCCACGCCCTGCCCGGATACGCCGACGCCCGCGCCGTCCTGGCGCGCGCGCCCAGCCCGCGGCTCTGTTTCGCCGGGGAGGCTTGCTCGGCGCACGACTATTCCACGGCCCACGGGGCTTGGGAGACCGGCCTCGCCGCCGCCGACTGGATCGACGCGGGCCTGCCGAAGGCCGGCTCATGAGCTTCTTCGAGAGCCTGCTGGTCTTGCTGGCGGTGGCGATCCTGCTGCTGCAGGTGTCGCGCCGGCTCACCATCCCCTACCCGACGATGCTCGCGGCCGCGGGCGTCGCGCTGGCGCTCGTTCCCGGCGCGCCGCCGATCACGCTCGATCCGCACATGGCGCTCGCGCTCTTCATCGCGCCGGCCCTGGTGGATGCCGCCTTCGACTTCCCCGTCGAGGCGATACGCCGGTTCTGGCGTCCGCTCTTCGCGCTCGCGGTCCTGGCCGTGTTGCTGAGCGCCGGCGCCGTGGCCTGGCTGGGCGTCGCCATGGCCGGACTGCCGCTCTACGCGGCCCTCGCGCTCGGTGCGATCGTCGCCCCACCCGACGCGGCCGCCGCGACCGCGATCCTGAACGACGTACAGATGCCGCGCCGCTCGGTGACGGTCCTCAAGGGCGAGAGCCTGCTCAACGACGCCACGGCCCTGCTGCTGTTCAGTGCGGCCACCGCGATGCACACCCGGGAAGGGATCGACGCCAGCCTGGCGCTCCACCTGGGCCTCGCCGCGCCCGGCGGACTGCTGCTGGGCTACGTCATCGCGAAGCTGTTCCGCTACCTCACGCCGCTTGTGACCGGCACGCTCGGCGGCAACCTGCTGGAATTCGTGAGCTGCTTCGGGGTCTGGATCATCGCCGAGCGGCTGGGCCTGTCGGCGGTGCTGTGCCTGGTCGCCTTCGCCATGACCATCGCCCGGACCGCCGGCCTGACGACGCCGCCGCGGATGCGCATCCACAGCTTCGCCGTCTGGACGAGCGCGGTCTTCCTGCTGAACGTGCTGGCCTTCCTGCTCATGGGCTTCCAGGCCCGGTCGATCGTCAGCGCCATGGAACCGGCGCGACTGCAGGAGGCCGCCGTTTTCGCCCTGGCCGTCATCGGCTGCATCGTCGGCGTGCGGATGGCCTGGGTGATGCTGTACAACGTCCTGGCCCGTCGCTTCCGCGCGGTGCGGGGGGACAGCCCGCCGGCCACGCTCCGTCAGGGCCTTCTGGTGGGCTGGTGCGGCATGCGGGGCCTGGTGACCCTGGCGACCGCCTTCGCCCTGCCGGCTTCGTTCCCGCAGCGCGACCTCATCGTGCTCACCGCCTTCGCGGTCGTGCTCGCGACGCTGGTGCTCCAAGGACTGACCCTTGGACCGCTGGTGCGGCTGCTCAAGCTGGACGGCGAGGACGGCCTTGGCGACGAACTCGCCGAGGCCCGCGCGTCGCTCGCGTCGGTGGCGCTCGCCGTGCTGGACGGCAAGGCCGGGCCCGCCGCCGAGCATTGGCGCTACGGGTTCGAGACCGTGCGGGCCGCCGCGCTGTCCCCGGGCGATCCCGGGCTGCCCGAGAAGCGACGGCTGGGCCTGAAGGCGATCCGCGCGCAACGCGAACGCCTCGAGGCCCTGAGGATCGAACAACGCATCGGGCCCGACGCCTTCCTGTCGCTGCAAGAGGAACTCGACTTCTCGGAGGTGGCGCTCGTCGGGGAGTCCGGCCAGACGATCGAGGAGAGCTGACCGCCGGCGAACCGAATTCATCCGCCGTTAGACCGCATCATCCTACCGAAGGGCGACCAAGGCCAAGGATTCGGCGCTAAGTGCTTCGCTTGACAGGGAAAGCCCCCTCTCGGATCGTCTCGCTCCCACGTGGAGTCGTCTCGGAAGTGGACGCGGAAGTTCGCGATCAGATCCTCGTCACCGAGACGCGCACCGAGCTGAGGGGCAGCGTGGCCGCCTGGGCCGGCCTGTCGGCCATTACCGCCTTTCTGGCCGTCGAGTTCGCCGGCAAGGCGCATCCCTTGCCCTTCGCCCTATGGCTATCGGCCATCAGCCTGTTCCTGACAGGCTGGCTGGCCGCATGGCTGCGGTTCATCCTGCGGCCGCCCAGCGACCAAGCCATCCTGAAGCACTGGATCCCCGGGGCGAAGGCCGCGATGGTCTTCTGCAACGCGACCTCCGCGGGCAGCGTCTGGGTCTTCCTGCCGGTCGCCGGACCCGAGCTGCGGGCGCTGCTCCTGGTCCTCTATGCCTGGTACCTGATCATCCAGTTCGCGGCGGCGACCGAGGCTACCCAGGTGCTGCGTAGCGCGGTGGTTATGGTGCTCGGCGCGCTCATGTCGTGGCTGCTCGTCGCCCAGCCGCCCTACGCCGTGCCGCTGTCGCTGTTCCTGCTGATGTTCGGCGCGACGCTCATCGCCATCCGCCGCTTCGTCCGTCAGGCGGTGGTCAAGGAAACGGCTGCACGCGCGGCGGCGGACCTGGCGCGCCGCGAGCTGGCGGCCGCGCTGGTGGTGCTGGAGCGCGAGCGCGACGCCAAGACCCACTTCATCCGCGCCGCCTCGCACGACCTGCAGCAGCCCTTGCAGGCGGCGGCCCTGTTCCTCGGCCAGGTGAAACCCGGGGCGCGGGCAGCCGATCAAACCCGCTTCATCGGCGGGTTGCGCGAGGCGCTCACCGCGGCGCGCTCGCTGGTCGCGGCGATGCTGGAGCATCTGCGGCTCGAAGGCGGCGCCATCCAGGCCAAGGTGGCCACGCTCACCGCCGGCGAGGTGTTCGACCGCGTGCTGCTCACCCAGCAGCCTGCGGCGTCCGCCGCTGCGATCGACCTGAGCGTCGTCGGCCGCAGCGTCGGCCTGCGGGCGGACCCCGCGCTCCTGACGCGGGCGATCGAGAACCTGGTGGCCAACGCGCTCCGCCATTCCGGCGGCCGCCGCGTGGTGCTGGGGGCTCGGGTGCGGGGCTCGGAGGCCGTCATCTGGGTCGTCGATGACGGTCGGGGCCTCGCCCTCGGCGAGGAGGCGCGCATCTTCAGCCCGTTCGAACAGGGCGCGCACGTCGGACAGAGCGGCGGCTTCGGGCTGGGTCTGGCGTCCACCTGGGGCCTGGTGGCGTTGATGGACGGCGAGTGCGGCGCGCGGGGCGGCGTGACTCGTGGCGCGGCCTTCTACATCCGGCTCCCGCGCGGCGAGCGGACGGACGGCGTGAAATGCGCGGCCTGATCTGCGATGACCATCCGCTGATGCGCGAGGCGCTGGCGGGCGCGGTCCGCGCGCGCTGGCCGAACCTGACGATCGTCGAGGCCGCCGACTATCCATCGGCCTGGCAGGCGGCCGAGGGCGACGTGCAATTCGCCCTGGTCGATCTGGGCATGCCGGGCGCCGAGCCGTTGGCGGGCCTGGAGGAACTGCGCGCGCGGGCGCCCGATGCGACGATCCTCGTGGTCACGGGCTTCACGGATCAGGCCTTGCTGGACGCCGTTCGCGCACTCGGCGTCGTGGCGCTGTCCAAGAACGATGACCCCGAACACCTGATCGAGGCGATCGCCGAGGCCCTGCCGGCGCTCCAAGGTCGGCAAGCCTCGCGCCTGCCCGCCCGGCAGCGACAGGTGCTGGAGCTGCTGGCCCAGGGACTGACCAACAAGGAGATCGCCCTGCAGCTGGGCATCGCGCCGGCCACCGTGAAGATCCACGTCGCGCGCCTGACCAGTTGGCTGGGCGCCGTGAACCGCACGGACGCCGTCGCCCGAGCCCAGCGCGCGCGGATGGTCTAAGGCAGCCGGGCCGGGCTCGGGATGTAGGCCTTATGGCAGCCGTTACAGGCGTCGTAGATCGGCCCGCCGCCGATCTCGAAGGCCTTGTCGACGTCCTTGGCCTTCGCCGCCGCTTCGCCGGCCACGGCGCCGTCCGCGAGCATCTGGGCGAACGCGTTCCAGCGGCCCGGTCGGGAATGGGCCATCAGGTCGCGACTCTTCGCCTGCAACGTCTGGGCGCCCACGACCGCCGCCGCCCAGCGGGCCTCGGCCTGCGCGGGCGTCTCGCCCTCGGGCGGATCGTTCCCCCCGGCCCAGAACGCCTTCGCCGCCGGATCGATGGCGGTGACCATCAGCGCCTGCACCGCGATGTCGTGGTTCACCACCTGGGCTACCGCCCCGCCCGCGACGAGGGCTGCGGCCAGGGCGGCCAAGGTCAGACGAACGCGCATCTTGGAATCTCCGGTATGGACCGGAGCCTACGCCTTCAGCGTGCCTGGTCCAGATAGTCGATCAGGGTCGTCATGTTCTGGACATAGGCGCCCGTCGAGATCCCCAGCGCCGGCTTGTCGGTCGGATAGGGCGAGGTGTCGGTCGCGTCGCCCACATGGGTGGTCGAATAGTCCTTGTCGGCCTTGGCCGGCGGAGTCGCGCCCGTGTAGGGGTTGCTGGTCGCCACCAGCGGGGTTGGCCAGTAGCCCTCTGCGTTCAGCCCGCCGATCAGCTTGTCCGCCGCCTCGCCCGTCACCGCGGCGCCCTTCTGCGCCTTTATGTTCAGGTCCGAGGTCTCCAGGTCGCGCGTGGCGAAGTACTTCGGCAGCGGGACCAGGCCCTTGGCAAGCAGCGGCGAGTCCTTCGTCACCTCCGCCGGGCTGGTCTTCCGCAGGCGCTCGTAGCGGGCGCGCATTCCCGCCACGTCGATCTTCCGCCAGGCGCCGTAGTGGGCCAGGGTCTTCTGGTCCGAATAGTCCCAGTAGTACTCGCCGTTGACGACGTTCGAGCCGCGGCGATGGACGTAGATCGGCCGATCAGTGCCGATCTCGATGTAGGTCGGGTGCGTGCGCCCGTCCGGCCGGGGCCTCGCCAACTTCACCTTGTCCAGCCAGTCCAGCGCCTCGGGCACGCGGGCGAGGTACTTCGTGTCGCCGGTCAGCTCATAGAAGTTCATCAGCTGGGTGACGTTGTTGGCGGTGGTGTGGGTGGCCAGCGCCGTCGGCTCATAGGTCCGCGCCCCCACGGGCTTGAGGTCCGCCACCGTGTACTGCAGACCCCAGCCCGGCTGCGGCTGGCCCTGCTGGGTCACGATGAAGCTGTTCATCGCCCGGTTCACCGCCTCCAGCGCCCGGGTGTCGCCCAGCGCCTGGTAGACCATCACCAGGAACTTGATGTTCTCGCCGGCCACGTCGTCGTTGAAGGTGATGAAGCTGGTGTAGTCCGGCTTGCCGTGGTGGCTGAACTCGTTCTTCAGGGGATAGCGCTGCGGCCAGCCGCCGATCGGATACTGGCTCTCCAGGACGAAGTTCACCGCCTTGTCCAGCGCCGGCTTCCACTTCGGATCGCGCTTCTCGACGTAGAGCCGCAGCAGGAACTGCATGGCCTCGGATGTGCCGGCGTCGTCGAAGGTGGCGTTGCCCCAGTAGTGCTGGAATTCCTCCATCCGCCAGGCGTTCTGGCCATAGGTGGCGTACCAGTCCTTCAGCGACGCCTCGCCGCCGAAGTCGATCATGTAGTGCCACCCGCCGCTGGGGTGCTGGCCCCAGACCAGCGCCTCCGCCGCCCGCTCGGCGGCCTGGTAGTAATATTCGTCGCCGGTGGCGTGATAGGCGTCGAGGAACAGGTGGCCCATGGTGCCGGTGCCGGGCGGCTGCACCCAGATCATCGTTGGCTTGGCTTCCAGCTCGCCCCAGCGCCGCGTCATGTCGGCCGTGTACGACCAGACGTAGCCACCCTTGTAGGCCACCTTCTCGACCATGAACCGCGTCGCGGTCTTCATCGCCGCCAGGGTCTGGTCCCGGCTGGGGGCCTGGGCTGCGGCGGGCGCCGCGAAAGCCAACACCAACGCGCCGACGACACCGGCGAAAACGCCCCGAAACATGCCCGCTTCCTCTTTCGTTGCGATGGGTGTAGCGCAAATTGCTACCGGTGTCATAGTGCTCAAAAGGTCAAAACAGGGCGGATTCGATGGTTTGTGAGCTTACCCGGCGCGACGCCGTCGCCGCCGGACTCGGCATGGCCGCGATGGCTTGGAGCGCGCGCGCCGCCCAGCCCGTGGCCTCCCCCGTCGCGACCACGCGGCACGGCCCGGTCCGGGGCTACGTCGACGACGGAATCCTTGCCTTCCGGGGCGTCCGGTACGGCGCCGACACGGGGCCCCGCCGCTTCCAGCCCCCTACTCCTCCCACGCCCTGGTCTGCCGTCGCCGACGCCACCGGCTACGGCGCCGCCAGCCCCCAGCGCGACCGCAACGCCGGCAAGACCAGCGAGGACTGCCTGTTCCTGAACGTCTGGACGCCCGCGCTCGACGCGGGCCGACGGCCGGTCATGGTCTACATCCATGGCGGGGCCTATTCGAACGGCTCCGGCTCGTCGCCGCTCTACGACGGCGTGCGGCTCTGCAAGCGCGGCGACGTCGTGGTGGTGACGCTGAACCACCGCCTGAACGCCTTCGGCTACGCCTACCTCGCCCGCCTGGTCCCCGAGCTCGCCGACAGCGGCAACGCTGGCCAGCTCGACCTGATCCTGGCGCTGCGATGGGTTCGGGACAACATCGCGGCCTTCGGCGGCGATCCGGGCAAGATCATGGTGTTCGGCCAATCGGGCGGCGGGGCCAAGATCGCCACCATGATGGCCACGCCCGCGGCGGCTGGCCTCTTCCACCGGGCCGCCACCATGAGCGGCCAGCAGGTGACCGCCTCCGGCCCCGGCAACGCCACCCAGCGCACCCTGGCCTGGCTCGAGGCCCTCAAACTGAAGCCCGAGCAAGCCGCCGAAACGCGCACCCTGCCCGTCGACAAGCTGGTCGAAGCGCTGAGCGCCGAGGACCCGGTCCTGGGCTTCGGCGGCCTCTACTTCGGCCCCGTGCTCGACGAACGCTCGCTGAAGCGCCACCCGTTCTATCCCGACGCCCCGGCCCAGTCGGCGAAGATTCCCATGATCATCGGCAACACCCACGACGAGACCCGGGCCTTCCTGGGCAGCGATCCGGCCAACTTCGCGCTCACGTGGGACTCCCTCCCCGCCAAGCTCAACCAGGCCAACATGCGGGTCGACATCGACCCGGCGACGGTGATCGACGAGTACCGCCGGCTCTATCCAACATATTCACCCTCCGAGGTGATGTTCGCCGCCACCACCGCCGCCCGATCCTGGCGGGGCGCGATCATCGAGGCCGAGGAACGCGCCAAGTCCGGCGCGCCGACCTGGGCCTACCAGCTCGACTGGGCGACGCCCAAGGATGGCGGCAAGTTCGGCGCCCCACATGCCAGCGACATCCAGCTCGTCTTCGACAACATCGCTAAGCCCGGCGCCACCGCCATCGGCCCCACCGCTCAGCCCATGGCCGACCAGATGAGCGAGGCGTTCCTGGCCTTCGCGAAAACCGGCGACCCGAACTGCAGGGCGATCCCCCGCTGGGCCCCCTACCGCCTGCCCCGGCGCCAGACCATGGTGTTCGACACGCCGTCGAAACCGGTCGACGACCCCCGCGGCGCCGAGCGCCGACTGTTCGAGAAGGTCCCCTTCGTCCAGGCCGGGACGTAGGGCCTGCGGCAGGAGCGCGCAGCCGCCGGCCGTCAATCTTTGGCCCACCTTCCGGGCGCAACCTTCTCCTGCCCGTCGGCGCGATGGTGCGGCGGCCGGCCAAGGAAGCAAGCCCGATGAAGAGCGCCCACGTCCTGCAACTGACCCGCAAGCACAGCGAACTCGACGCGCAGATCCGCGACGAGCAACGCCGGCCCGAGTCGGACGCGACGGCGCTGCGGACGCTCAAGCGGCAAAAGCTCAGGCTGAAGGAGCAAATCCTCCAGGCGGAAGCGCCCTAGCGGAGAGGGGCCGCCTGACGTCAGCCCGTGTAGCGGGCTTCCATCAGATCGATGTCGCGGACGAGCTTGCGGCCCAGCTCGTCCTCGATATCGCGCGCCCGAATGCGCCGGTAGATCTCGTCCCGCTCGGCCCTCAGGCCCACGAGCCGGAGCTGGCGCTCTACCTTTTCCAGCTTCCGCTGAAGCGACGCGGACTCGGGGCTCTCGAGCCGCCCGTCGATACGCGCGCGGTAGAGCTCCATGATCCGTACCGACGCCTCGGTGTAGAGGTCGGCGTCCGCCTGGCCCGCGCCTAGGGCGTGCTGTTCGTCCTCGATCGCCTGGATAGCGGCGTGGGCGGCGGCCAGCCGGGTGCGGTCGATCTCGATCTGTCGCGAAGGCTCGGGCGGCAGTTCCAACCCGCGCAGGACGCGGGGCAAGCCCACGCTGGCGACCACAAGCGAGAAGAGAATGACCCCGGCCGCCAGCACGATGGCGAGGTCGCGGGCGGGGAACGGCGTCCCGTCATTAAGCGTCAACGGCAGGGTCAGGACACCCGCCAGGGTGATCGCGCCGCGCACGCCGGCGAGCGACATGGCCGCCACCAGCCGCCAGTTCACCTTCGGCGGTCGCTCACCGCGCCGCCGCGCCCTGAACAGAGTGAGGCGCAGCGACGCCCACACCCAGGCGAAGCGCATCGCGCCGAGCGCCGTGCTGATCGCCAGCACGTAGACGATCAGCCACCAGGGTTCGGCATGGCCCGTGGCCCTGACCGTCTGGCTGGCCTCATTCCAGAGGCCGGGCATCTGCTCGCCCAGCAGCACGAAGATCACACCGTTGGCGGCAAACTGCACGACATCCCAAACCGCCGCGCGGCGGACCCGCGTCACGGCCAGCGCCTGGCCGCTCTGTTCGGTGAACCCCATGGTCACGCCCGCCGCCACGGCGGCCAGGATGCCGGAGCAATGGAAGTGCTCGGCCAGCATATAGGCGCCGAAGGGGATCAGCAGGCTAATCAGGATCTGAGCGCTGGTGTCCTCGCCCAGGCGATTGGTGATCCACTGCTTCGTGAACGAGACCGCCCAGGTCACCGCGACGCCGATAGCGACGCCCCCCAGCGCCAGCCAGGCGAATGTCACCAGCGCCTCCTGGACCACGAACGTCCCGGTCAGCATCGCGGCGACGGCGAAACGCATGCAGACCAGCCCCGAGGCGTCGTTCAGCAGCGACTCGCCCTCGAGGATGTGCATGACCCGCTTGGGCAGCGGCGTGCGCGAGGCGATGGCCGAGACCGCGATCGGGTCGGTGGGCGAAACCACCGCGGCGAGGGCGAAGGCCACCGGCAGCGGCATCGCCGGGATCAGCCAATGGATCAGGAAACCCACGCCCACGACGGTCAGGATCACGAGGCCGATGGCCAGTTCCAGCACCGTGGCGCGGTCGCGCAGCAGGTCGTCCTTTGGGATCCGCCAGCCGTCCAGGAACAGCAGCGGCGGCAGGAACAGCAGGAAGAACAGGTCCGGTTCGAGCTCGACCGTCGGCACCACCGACAGCGCGATCATGGCGCCCAGCACGATCTGCACGAGCGGCAGCGGAAGGCGCGTGAGGCGCGCCAGGGAGCCGCTGACCACGACGGCCAACAACAGGAACAGGATCGTGACGACGGAACTCAAGGCGCCTCCTCGGGTGAGGTGCTGATAGCAGACTCGACCCTGCGTCAGCCCAGACGGCGGTCACGGTTGCGTCAGCGGATGACGGACGCCCCCGTGGCCCCGATCGCCGCCTCGATCTCGCGCACGTCGACCATCGAGGCGTCCCCCGGCGTGGTCATGGCCAGCGCCCCGTGCGCCGCCCCGTAGTCGACGGCCGCCTGCGGTCCCAGCCCCTGGATCAACGCATAGGCGACGCCGGACGCAAAGGCGTCGCCGCCCCCTACCCGGTCGAGGATGTCGAGGTTCTCGCGGGTCACCGAGCTCACCACCTCGCCCACCGACCACAGGACGGCGCCCCAGTCGTTGGCGCTGGCCGACTGCGCGGTGCGCCGCGTGCTGGCCACCACCTTGAAGCCGAACTCGCCCGCCACCGCCTGGGCGAACGCCGGGAAGTCGGCCGGCGCCTCGTAGCCGAGGCATGCCCTGAAGCCCGACGGATCCCCGAACATGACGTCCACGTGCCGGGCGATCTCGCGGTTCATCGCCTGCACCGACTTGGCGTCGCCCAGGGCGTTCCAGAGCGAGGCGCGATAGTTCAGGTCGAACGACACCACCGTCCCGTGGCGCTTCGCGGCCTGCACGGCCTCCAGCACCACCTGCGGCGTCCGGGGCGCCAGGGCCGCGAAGATGCCGCCTGTGTGGAACCAGCGCACGCCCTCGTCGCCGAACAGCGCATCCCAGTCCACCTCGCCCGGCGCGATCTGCGAGGCGGCCGAGTGGCCCCGGTCCGAGACGCCCAGGGCCGGCCGAAGGCCGAAGCCGCGCTCGGTGAAGTTGAACCCCACGCGCGTGTTGCGGCCGACGCCGTCATAGGCGCGCCAGATCACGTGGCTCACGTCGACCCCGCCTTGCAGGATCAGGTCCTCGGCGAGCTTGCCGACGTCGTTGTCGGGGAACGCCGTGACCACGGTAGCGCGCAAGCCGAAGGCCTTGCGCATCGCGCGCGCCACATTGTACTCGCCGCCGCCTTCCCACACCTGGAAGCTGCGGGCGTTGCGCACGCGTCCTTCGCCGGGGTCGAAGCGCAGCATGACCTCGCCCAGGGCCGCGCAGTCCCAGCGGCACTCGGCCGCCGGCCGGATCACGAGCCCCGCGTCGGCCATCTACTTCCCTCGGATCTTCTTGATGAGCTGGACGGTGTCGCGCACCCGGGCCTCGATGCCCGCGTAGTCGCCAGCGTCCAGCAGGGCCTTGGTGATCAGGTTCGAGCCCATGCCGCAGGCGACGATCCCGGCGTCGAACCAGGGCTTCAGCGACGCTTCGGTGACGTCCACGCCGCCGGTCGGCATCACCTTGGTCCAGGGCATCGGCCCCAGCACCGCCTTCACGAACTCGGGACCACCCACGGAGCCACCGGGAAACACCTTGACGATCTCGCAACCCAGCTCCTGGGCCTGGCCGATCTCGCTGGCGGTGCCGCATCCCGGCGAATAGGCGATCACGCGCCGGTTGCAGACCTTGGCCACGTCGGGGTTCAGCAGCGGACCGACCACGAAGTTCGCGCCGTTGGCGATGTAGATCCCGGCGGTCGGCGCATCCACGATCGAGCCCACGCCCATGATCACGCTGGGGTCGGTCTTGGCGAAGTGGCGCGTCACCTCCAGGAAGACCTCGCTGGCGAAGTCGCCGCGGTTGGTGAACTCGATGCACTTGGCCCCGCCATTGGCGCACGCCTGGATCGCCTTCACGCAGACCTCGGGGTCCGGGTGGTAGAAGACCGGGATCACCCCCTGGTCCATCATGGCGTTCAGCACGACGAGGCGATCACGGGCCATCAGGCGGTCCTTCCTACGCTGGTGAGCCGGCTCAGCGCGCCAGCCAGCCGCCGTCCACGGGGACGATGGCGCCGTGCATGTAATCTGCTGCGCGGCTCGCGAGGAAGACCGCAGCACCCGCCAGATCGCTGGGCTGACCCCAGCGGCCGGCGGGGATCCGGTCCAGGATCTGCTGGTTGCGGGTCTCGTCGGCCCGCAGCGCCGTCGTGTTGTTGGTGGCGAAGTAGCCGGGCGCGAGGCCGTTGACGTTGATCCCTCTCGCCGCCCACTCGTTGCACAGCAGCTTGGTGATCCCGGCCAGCCCGCTCTTCGAGGCGGTATAGGATGGCACGCGAATGCCGCCCTGGAAGCTCAGCAGCGAAACCACGTTGATGATCTTGCCACCGCGGCCATCCGCCACCCATCGCTTGGCCACTGCCTGGCTGAGGAAGAAGACGGTCTTTAGGTTGGTGTCCATCACCGCGTCCCAGTCCTCTTCCGTGAAGTCGAGGCTGTCGTTGCGACGGATGATGCCGGCGTTGTTCACCAGGATGTCCAGGCGCCCGGCGGCGGCATAGGCCTCGAACAGGACGCGCTGGATCGGCTCGGTCGTGCCCAGGTCGGCGCTGACCGCGTGCAGCTTGCGACCGGCCTTAGCCACCAGCGCCGCCGTCTCGTCGGGCAACGTGCGGCCCACGGCGACGATGTCCGCGCCGGCTTCCGCGAGGCCGACGGCGATCGCCTGGCCGAGGCCGGTGTTCGCGCCGGTGACCAGGGCCACCTGTCCGGTGAGGTCGAAGGGGCTCGGGCTCATTTCAGCTGGCAGATGTCGAGGACGTTCATGTCGGTGTAGTCCAGGTTCTCGCCGCCCATCGCCCAGATGAAGGCGTAGTTCGACGTGCCCGAACCCATGTGGATCGACCACGGCGGCGACATCACGGCCTCCTCGTTGGCCATGATGATGTGCCGCTGCTTGTCGGGCTCGCCCATGAAGTGGAAGACCCGGTCGTTCTCACCCAGGCCGAAGTAGAAATAGATCTCGCTGCGCCGGTCGTGCAGGTGCGGGGGCATCGTGTTCCATACGCTGCCGGTGTTCAGGATCGTCAGGCCCAGCAGCAGTTGCGCCGACTTGCAGGTCTGCGGCACCACCAGCTGGTAGATCGTCCGCTCGTTCGAGGTCTCCAGCGCGCCGCGCTCCAGCGGCACCGCGTCGGCCAGCGCCAGCTTCTTGGTCTCGAACGCCGCATGGGCCGGCGTCGACACCAGGTAGAAGCGCGCGCCCTCGCCCTCGAACGTCACGTCCTTCGCGCCCATGGTCACGTACAGGCAGTCCTTCGGGGCCAGCGCGTAGGCCGTTCCGTCGACGGTGACCGTGCCGGCCACGTCCGAGACGTTGATGATGCCCATCTCGCGCCGTTCAAGGAACGGATGGCCCTTGGCGCTCTCCGGCTCGGTCTGGTCAGGCAGCTTGATCGCGCCCTTCGCCGGCGCGGCGCCGCCGATCACGAAGCGTTCGTAGTGGGTGTAGTTCAGCACCACCTCGCCGGCCGCGAACAGGCCGTCCACCAGGTAGCGCTGGCGTAGGGTCTCATTGTCGACCCCCTCCATCATGTCGGGGTGCGTGGCGTGGTAGGTGCGTTTGAACACGAAAGGTCCTCCCGTCAGGCCGGCTCGGGCGTGCGCTGGGCCGCCGGCTCGTCCAGTTTGTAGGCCCGCTTGGGCAGGTTGTAGGCCAGGTCGACGATGGTCTCGGCCGCGTCGTCCTCATCGAGGCGATGCTCCGTCACCAGCCGCGCCAGGAAGCTCGCATCAACCCGCCGGGCCACGTCGTGGCGCGCTGGGATCGACAGGAAGGCGCGGGTGTCATCGTTGAAGCCGACGGTGTTGTAGAACCCCGCCGTCTCGGTGGTCTGCTCGCGGAACCGGCGCATGCCCTCGGGGCTGTCGTGGAACCACCAGGCGGGGCCTAGCTTCAGCACCGGGTAGTGGCCGGCCAGCGGGGCCAGCTCGCGCGCATAGACGCTCTCGTCCAGCGTGAAGACGATGATCGACAGGCGCGGGTCGTTGCCGAACCGGTCAAGCAGCGGCTTCAGCGCCCGGACGTAATCGGTGCGCATCGGGATGTCGGCGCCCTTGTCGCGGCCGAAGGCCCCGTGGACACCACGGTTGTGGTTGCGGAAGCTGCCGGGGTGGATCTGCATGACCAGCCCGTCGTCCAGGCTCATCTTGGCCATCTCGGTAAGCATCTGCGCCCGGAACAGCTCGGCGTCGGCCGAAGTGAACACGCCGCCCAGCACCTTGCGGAACAAAGCCTCGGCCTGCGCCTCGCTGAGGTCGGCCGTCTGCGCCGTGGGGTGGCCATGGTCGGTGGACGTCGCGCCCACCTCCATGAAGGCCCGGCGACGGATGCGGTGCGCCTCAAGGTAGCCCTGCCAGGAGCGGACATCCTGGCCGCTGATCTCGCCGAAGCGTTCGATTTCGATCGAGAAGTCCTCGTGCTCCGGATCCACCACCGGATCGGGGCGATAGGCGGTGACCACCCGGCCCTTCCAGCCTGAGGCGCGCATGGCCTTGTGGTGCTTCAGCGGATCGGTCGGCGCCTCGGTGGTGGCGAGCAGCTCGATGTTGAACCGCTCGAACAAGGCCCGCGGTCGGAACGCCGGCGTCGCCAGCTTCTCGCCGATCGCGTCGAAATAGACGTCGGCCGTCTGTTCGCTCAGGGCCACTTCGAAGCCGAAGACCTCTGCGAACACATGGTCCAGCCACATGGATGAAGGGGTCCCGCGGAACAGGCGCATGTTCGACGCCAGGATGCGCCAAGCCGCGCGGGGGTCGGCGCTGCTCGGCCCCTCGCGCGACGGGACCCCCAGGTCCGCCAGCGCAACACCCTGCGAGTAGAGCATCCGGTACAGATAGTGGTCGGGGGCCAGCAGCAGCTCGGTGGCGTTCGGGAACGGCGCGTCGCCGGCGAACCACTCGGGGTCGGTGTGACCGTGCGGGCTGATGATCGGCAGGCCCTTGACCTGCGCATAGAGCCGCCTCGCCACCGCGCGCGTGGCAGGCTCGGCGGGGAACAGCCGGTCCGGGTGCAGCTTCAGGGGCCTTGTCACGGCCGTTCCTCCCTCTTGGCGCGGTAGGTAACCGGTGTCATTCCGTGGCGCAAGCCAATTGCGCCGGCCACTTTTGACTACCGCGTCCCGTTCCGATTGTCTTCTGCCGACGAAATTGACACCGGTTACCTCTTCGCACAATGTGCAGCCGACCTGGCCGGGAGTCCCTGGCCCAACGACCAGAACATGCGCCGCGACCCAGGACGGACCGGCCGGAGGACAAGAAGCAAGTGACCGTTCCGGCGGCGGAGCCCGCGACCGCGTTTGATCCCCAGGCTGTCGCGCGCCGGCTCGTCGAGGCCCGACTCGCCGCGCGCGCCTTGCCCGGCTTTCCGGGCCCCCTGCCTGACGACATGGCCGGCGGCTACCGCGCCCAGGAACAGGCCATCGGCCTGTGGCCCGATGAGGTCGTAGGCTGGAAGGTTGGCCGCATCCCCCTCGAGCTGCAGGCGGACCTCAAGGCCGAGCGCGTCATGGGTCCGGTGTTCGCCAGCCACGTCTGGACCGCCGATCCTGCAACGCCCACGCCCCTCCCCGTCATCGCGGGAGGCTTCGCCGCGGTGGAGGCGGAATACATCTACCGCATCGGCCGCGACACGCCGGCCGACAAGCTGCAATGGACGCCCGAGGAGGCGCTGGACTACGTCGGCGACCTGCTTGTGGGCGTCGAGTTCGCCGGCAGCCCGCTCGCCATGATCAATGTGCTGGGCCCGCGCGTCGTCGCGTCCGACTTCGGCAACAACGCCGGCCTGATCCTGGGCCGCGCGGTCCCGAACTGGCGTGAGCGGCCCGACGAAATCCCGCCCTGCCACGCCTGGGTCGAGGGCAAGCTGGTGGGCGAAGGCTCGCCGGCCTCGATCCCCGGGGGCCCGCCGGCCTCGCTGGCCTTCCTGCTCGCCGCCTGCGCCGCTCGCGGCCGCCCGCTGAAGGCCGGCCACCTGGTGACGACCGGCGCGGCCAGCGGCATTCATGACATCGAGGCCGGACAAACGGCCCGCATCACCTTCGGCGACCTGGAGGAGATCCGCTGCGTCGCGGTCCCCGCCCAGCCGTCCGGGGCCCGGGAGGAGTAGACCGCCATGACCGCCGCCGAAGCCGAGCGCGCCGCCGCCCCGGCCGCCGCCGTTGGACGCTATCGCTGGGTCGTCGTCGCCCTGCTCTTCACGGCGATGGTCATCAACTACGTCGATCGACAGACCATCGGCCTCCTGAAGGCCGATCTGACCACCGAGTTCGGCTGGAGCGAGACCGACTATGCCGACCTCGTCCTCTATTTCCAGGCCGCCTATGCCGTCGCCTATCTCGCCTGGGGTGGGATCATGGACCGCATCGGCGCCCGCTGGGGCTTCGGCATCGCCTTCCTGATCTGGCAGCTCGGCCACATCGCCACCGCCGGCGCCCGCGGCTTCGGCGGCTTCGTCGCCAGCCGCGTGATCCTGGGGCTTGGCGAGGCCGGCGGCTTCCCCGCGGGCATCAAGGCCGTGGCCGAGTGGTTCCCCAAGAAGGAGCGGGCCCTGGCCACAGGCCTGTTCAACGCCGGAACCAACATCGGCGCCATCGTCACCCCCTTGCTGATCCCGGCCATCACCCTGGCCTTCGGCTGGCAGATGACGTTCATCATCACCGGTCTGCTCGGGCTGATCTGGCTGCCGATCTGGCTGCTCGTCTATCGCCGCCCGCGCGAGCACAAGAAGGTGACGGCCGCCGAGCTGGCGCACATCGAGAGCGATCCCGCCGACCCGGTGGAGAAGGTCCCCTGGACCAAGCTGCTGACCTATCGCGAGACCTGGGCCTACGCGATCGGCAAGTTCCTGATCGACCCCATCTGGTGGATGTTCCTCTTCTGGCTGCCCGACTTCCTGGGCAAGCGCCACGGCCTCGACCTGAAGACCTTCGGGCCGCCGCTGGTGGTCATCTATCTGCTCTCCGACGTGGGCAGCGTCGGCGGCGGCTGGCTGTCGTCACGGTTCATGCGGATGGGCTGGTCGATCAACCGCGCCCGCAAGACCACCATGCTGATCTGCGCCCTGCTCGCCGTGCCGGTCGCGGGGGCCGCGTTGGCGTCGAACCTCTGGGTCGCGGTCCTGATCATCGGTGTGGCCACCGCCGCGCACCAGGGCTTCTCGGCGAACCTCTACACCCTGCCCAGCGACGTCTTCCCTCGCTCGGCGGTCGGGTCGGTCATCGGCATCGGTGGCATGGTCGGCGCGGTCGGCGGCATGGCGATGTCGAAGTACGCCGGCTACGTCCTGGAGCAGATCGGCAGCTACACGCCGATCTTCATCCTGGCCGCCTCGGCCTACCTCCTTGCCCTGCTGGTGGTGCACGTGCTGACGCCGAAGATGGAGCCGGTGAAGCTCTGAGGCGTGCCTTCTTCCTTGCGGGAGAAGGCGGCCGGCCAAGCCGGTCGGATGAGGGGTCACGTCGGCCCCTCCTCATGACACGAAGAAGGGGTCGCCGGCGTGCGCCGTACGCCCCCTCATCCGTCGCCCTGCGGGCGACACCTTCTCCCGCAAGGGGAGAAGGGCGCCGTCAGGCTTCTACCGCCCGCCCGGCACGCCGCCCGCGGGGGTGACTTCGGCGGCCTGGCTGGGCCTGCGCCGCGGCATCAGCTTCATCGCCGCGTCCAACTCCTTCTGATCGACCCCGCCGTCCTTGTTGGCGTCGATCATGGCGAAGTACTTCTGCAGGTTCTCGCCCATGTTCCCCTTGAGCTCCGCCTTGGTGAGCTTGGCGTCCATGTCATCGTCCATGACGCCCATCATCAGGCCGGCCTGCATCGCCTTGTCGTTCTCGGGCTTCTGCTTGGCCACCGTCTCGTCCGTCCAACGGTAGTGCAGGTACAGCGCCAGCATTTCCTCGGACGACTGCTCGCCCCAGCGGATCTCGCGCTTCGCATCCGGATTGGCCGGATTGCGGGTGGAGTTGTCGAAGGTCCAGCGGGTGATGATCTTCGAGCCGGCCGGCACCTTCAGCGGCTTCTCCAGGAAGTACTCGTACTGCCAGTTGAAGTCGTACCGTGGCATGGCAAGCAGCATCTCCTCCTTGCCGTTCGGGTATTTCACCGCAACGTTCACCGATCCGCCGCGGTGGTGGGCGTGCGGGGTCAGGCCGTAGAGGATCATCTCCTTCGGCACGCCGATGTAGGCCTGCTCGTGGTGGTATTCCTCGCCGGGCGGGATCACGATCGAGAAGTCGAAGATGCCGAACGTGCGCAGCACGTACTTCGGCTCCTGGCCCTTAGGGTAGAAGTAGATCCCCATCTGGGTCTCTTCGGTCGTCTCGCGCCCGTACGGCGTGTAGTGGTTCTGGAACGCCACGCCCCCCGAAGGCGGCACCCAGACGCCGGTGTCCTTGGGCTGGAGGTTGGAGCCGCGGCCCGGCCCGTAGCCGCCCAGCGACGCGCCCCACTCGGCCTCGGACGCCGTCGCGCCGGGCTTCACGTCGCCCCCGACGACGCCGGTCAGGATGTGGTGCACGACCTGGCGGTCCGTCACGCGGAAGGTCGTGGCCTTCATCCAGCGGCCTTCGACCATCGGGTTCGGCACCACCGGCCGCGAATAGTCCAGCACGCCCTGCGCGGGGATCTTGACCGCCGGGATGGTGACGATGGTGTCCGGCTTGCCCAGGGGCCATTCGGGCGCCTGGAACTTGATCTTGGCGAGCGGGTCCTCCCCCTTGCCGCGCGGCGCGCCGGCCTCGACCCAGTGGACCAGGGTCTTGATCTGGGCTGCGCTCAGACGCTCGTCGTGCTGGAACGCCCCCACGGTCTCGTCCGCCAGGAAGGGCGGCATGCGCTTCGTGCGCAGCACCTCGCGGATCATCGGCGAGAAGCCCTTCACCTGCTCATAGGTGTTGAGCGCCATCGGCCCGACCCCGCCCGGCTGGTGGCAGCCGGTGCACTTCTCCTTGATGATCGGTGCGATGTCCGAGACGTAGCTGATCCTGTCGTGCGCCTTGCCCCGCTCGGGGAAGGCGATGGTCCCGCCCGTCGCGACGCGGATCACCGGCGCCGCCTTGCGGCCCGCGACCAGCCCGTCCACCGCTTCGGCGGCGCCGTCGATCGGCCCTCGGTAGGCGACAGTCCAGGTCCGCGGATCGATGACGATCGTCTCGCCGGTCCGGGTCACGCCCAGTTGCTCGCCGACCAGTTGCTCGTAGTCGAACAGGATCGGCATGGTCAGACCCAAGGCCTTGGCTTCGGGGTTCACCGTCTCGCGCTTCTCGCCCAGCTTCGAGGCGACGAGCATCACCTCGACGCCCTTCGCCCGGTAGGCGTCGCGGAGCGCCGCGTAGGCCGGGGCCTGCGACTTCACCGTCGCGTCGCCGCTGGCGTAGGCGATCAGCACGACCGCCTTGGCGTCGCCCATCCGGTACAGCTGCCGCGACAGATAGTTCTGGTCCGACAGCCGGAAGTCGTCGACTTGCAGCGCCGACGGCGCCTGGGCGCCTGCCACGGTGGTGAGGCTGCCGGCGGCCAGCGCGGTAGCCGCCAGCAGGGCCGCCAGGCCCACGCGGCGCGCGGTCTTCATCATGGTCATCGGCTATCCTCCCCAGGCGCCCCACCTCCCGAGTCGCTCGGTCTTGACGCCGCGACGGGGAAGTTACGATATACAGTGGATCATAACGGACGACGCCCGCCCGATGTCAACCGCCTTGGACGCCCGCATCGTCCGCACCCGTGAAGCGCTCCGCGGCGCGATGATCGACCTTGCCTCCGAACGGCCGCTCGACACGATCACCGTCCGCGCCATCGCCGCCCGGGCCGGCGTCGGCTACGCCACCTTCTTCCGCCACTACGTCGACAAGGAAGCGCTGCTCGCCGACGTCGCCGACATGCTGACCCGCTCGTTCCTGGACCAGGTGCGCCCCCTGCTGCTGGCGGCGGACCGCCGGGGCGCCGCGCGCTCGCTGTGCGCCTTCGTCGAAGCCAACCTGCCCATCCACAAGGCGCTGATCGCCGGCGGCGCGGGCGAGACGGTGCGCGCCGACATGCTGCGCCAAACGCTTGAGACCATGGTCCGCGCCCGGCCCGACAAGGCGCGGGGCGCCCTCGACGAACTCCTGCTGTTCCAGCTCGCCTCGGGCATCCTGAACCTGCTCGCCTGGTGGCTGCGCAACCTCGACCGCGTCGACGCTGAGACCATGGCCGAGATCATCGACCGCACGGTCCTCACCCCGGTCGGCGCGTTGAGGCGCCAGCCGCCCGAGGGCCTGGCCTAGCCCTTCGCCGGCGGCGCGGTGGAGTCGCGAACCACCAGCGACGGCAACCGGCTCTTGGGATCGCGGCTGCTGTCGTCCCGGCCCATCAGGCGTTCCACCGCCAGGCGGCCGATCTCGCGGGTCGGCGTGCGCACCGTGGTCAGGGTGGGCCACAGGCGAGAGGCGATCTGGAAATCGTCGAAGCCCACGACCGAGACGTCCTCGGGCACGCGGCGGCCGAGCTGGCGGGCGGCCTGCAGCACGCCAGCCGCCATCTCGTCGTTGCCGGCGAAGATCGCGGTGGGCGGCTCGGCCATCTCCAGTAGCTCGCGCCCACGCTCGATGCCGGACTCATAGGTGTAGGCGCCCTCGACGGCATACGCCTTGGCCAGATGCAGCCCCCGCTCCTCCAGCGCCTCCTCGAAACCCGAACGGCGCTCGTGCGACGAGCGGAATGTGGGCGGCCCCGAGACGAACGCGATGCGGGTGTGGCCCAGGTCGGCCAGGTGGGCGGCGGCCTCGCGCCCGCCCAGGCGGTCGCGGGTCTCGATCATGTGCTCGGGCCGGTCGAGGCTGACCGAGGCGACCCGGACATAGGAACAGCCGATTTCAGCCATCAGCTGGGCCGCGCGCTCGTCCTCCGACACCGACGGCGTCAGCACCACGCCGAACAGTCGCTGGCGCTCGACGAAGCCGCGCAGGTCCTCGAGGAAGGTGGGACTGGCGCGGTCGCACGGGTGAACCACCAACTCGAAGCCAGAACCCTTCATACCGTCCAGCAGGCCCAACTGCATGTTCACGACGTACTGCGGATTGGGATTGTCGTAGACGAGGCCGATCAGGAAGGCGCGGCCGTAGGCGAGGCCTCGCGCCTGGGGGTCGGGCACGTAGCCTAGCTCGGCGATCACGGCCTCGATCTTCTCGCGGGTGTCCGAGCGCACGAAGGGCGAGGCGTTGATGACGCGCGAGACGGTCTTCTTCGAGACGCCGGCCAGGCGCGCGATGTCGTTGATCGTCGCCCGGCGACGCGGATCGACGCCCCCGTCTTCAGGCGTGCGCGGCTTGCTCATGGGAGGCTTCACGGAAAGTCGGACCGATCCTTCGAGGGCGCAGCAGCGCTATTCATATCCCCTGACCTGCGCCGGACCGCAACCGCAAGCCGGCGCCGCTTGAGATTTGAATGACACCGGTTACCATTCCCTGATGAGCGACCCGGCGGCAATCCTCGTCATCGATCCGCGCGACGACGTGGCCGTGGCGCTACGCGCGGTGGCGGCCGGCGACGGGGTGGCGCCGGGCGTCGTGGCGGTCGCCGACATCCCCGCCGGGCACAAGGTGGCGCTTCGACCGATCGCGGCGGGCGAGGACGTGCGCAAGTACGGCTGGCCCATCGGCCACGCCACCCAGGCCATCGCGCCGGGCGCCCACGTCCACACCCACAACCTGACCACCTCGCTCTCCGGGGTCGAGACCTACGCCTACGAGCCCGCCCCGGCGGAGGCCTTGCCCGTGGCGCCGGACAAGACCTTCCAGGGCTACCGCCGGGCCGACGGCCGGGTCGGCACGCGCAACGAGATCTGGGTGCTCTGCACGGTCGGCTGCGTGGCCCGCACCGCGCAGAAGATCGCCGAGGCCGCCAACCGCCGGTTCCGCGGCCGGGTCGATGGCGTGGTCGCCCTCACCCACCCGTTCGGCTGCTCGCAGCTGGGCGGCGATCTCGACGCCACGCGCAGCATGATCGTGGCGCTGGCGGGCCACCCTAACGCCGGCGGCGTCCTGATTCTGGGCCTGGGCTGCGAAAGCAACCAGCTCCAGGCGCTGCTCGACGCCGCGCCGCACCTGGACCGCACGCGCCTGCGCGCCTTCACCGCCCAGTCCGCCGGCGACGAGATCGAGGAAGGCCTGGCCGCCGTCGAGGAACTGGTCGCCATCGCCGAACACGACCGCCGCGAACCCTGCCTCCTCTCCGACCTCGTGGTCGGCGTGAAGTGCGGCGGCTCGGATGGCTTCTCTGGCCTCACCGCCAACCCCGTCGTCGGCCGCATAGCCGACAAGGTCTGCGCCGCCGACGGCACGGCGATCCTCACCGAGATCCCAGAGATCTTCGGCGCAGAGCGCCTGCTGATGGCGCGAGCCACGGACCAGCAGGTATTCGAACAGGTCGCCGCGGTCGTGAACGACTTCAAGACCTACTTCCTGAGCCACGGTGAGCCGGTCAGCGAAAACCCCTCCCCCGGCAATATCGAGGGTGGCATCACCACCCTCGAGGAGAAGTCGCTGGGCGCCGTGCAGAAGGCCGGCCGCGGGCCGGTGACCCAGGTGGTCCGCTATGGTGGCCAGGCGCGGTCGCGTGGCGTCGTCCTGCTGGAAGCCCCCGGGAACGATGCGGTGTCGTCGACCGCCCTCACGGCCGCCGGCGCCACCGTGATCCTGTTCACCACCGGCCGCGGCACGCCGCTGGGCTTCCCAGCCCCCACGCTGAAGATCGCCACCAATTCTAGCCTCGCCCAGCGCAAGCCGCGCTGGATCGACTTCGACGCCGGGCGCATCGCCACCGGCGAGAGTGTCGACGCCGCAGCCGACCGGCTGATGGACCTCGTCCTCGCCACCGCCTCCGGTCACGCCACCCGGGCCGAAGAGAACGGCGAGCGCGAGATCGCCCTGTGGAAGCGCGGCGTGACCCTCTGATGCGCCTCTCGAACAGCACGCTCGCCCAGGTTCCGGGCTCGGTCCGCACGCCAGCCTACGACCGCGCCGCCACGAGCATCGGTGTCGTCCACTTCGGTCCGGGCGCGTTCCACCGCGCCCACCAGGCCTGGTACTTCGACCGTATGCTGCAGGACGACCCGGGGCTGGCGATCTGCGCCGTCTCGCTGCGCTCCCCCGACGTCCGCGATGCGCTGCAGCCCCAGGACGGGCTCTATGCCATCGCCGAGAAGGAGGCCGATCCGGTCGTCCAGGTGGTCGGTGCGATCAAGGAGGTGCTCGTCGCCCCGGAGGCCCCGGAAGCCGTCTTCGCCCGCCTCGACGTCGCCCGCTACGTCACCGCCACCGTCACCGAGAAGGGCTACTGCCTGACCACCGGCGGCGTACTGGACAGGGACCATCCCGACATTCGCCGCGACCTCACGACGCCCAGGCGGCCCGTCAGCCTCATCGGCTGGCTCTGCGAGGCCCTGCGTCGCCGAAAGGCCACAGGACGCAACCCCTTCACGACGATCAGCTGCGACAACCTCTCGGACAATGGCCTGAAGCTCCACCGCGCCGTCGTCAGCTTCGCCGAGGCCCGCGGCGAGCCCGAACTGGCCGCCTGGATCGAGGCGCAGGCCGCCTTCCCGTCCAGCATGGTCGACTCGATCACGCCGGCCACCGACGCCGCCCTGCGCGCCCAGGTCGCGACGGCCCTCGGGCTTACCGACGCCTGGCCGGTGCAACGCGAGCGGTTTGTCCAGTGGGTGATCGAGGATCGGCTCGGCCCCGATGCGGCCCTGTTCGCCCGCGCCGGCGTCACCCGGGCCAGCGCGGTGGCTCCCTTCGAGCGCGCCAAGCTGCGCCTCCTCAACGGCGCCCATTCCACCCTCGCCTATGTGGGCCTGGCGTTGGGCCACGAGACCGTCTCGGCCGCCATGGCCGATCCGCGGCTGGCCGGCTTCGTCGAGCGGATGATGCGCCAGGATGTGACGCCCACCCTGAACGCCCCCGAACTCGACATCCCGGACTACATCGACGCCGTGCTGACCCGGTTCCGCAATCCGGCCATCGTGCACAAGCTCGCGCAGATCGCCTGGGACGGCTCGCAGAAACTCAGGTTCCGCCTGCTGGAGACCGCCGCCGAGGCCCTGGCCGCAGGCCGCCCGGTCGACCGCCTCGCCGTCGGCGTCGCCGCCTGGATCGCCTTCGTCGTTCGCCAGAGCCGCGCCGGCCTGCCGATCGTCGATCCCATGGCCGAGACGCTGACGGCGCTCGCGCAGGACAGCGACGGTTCCTCGGCGGATGTGGAGCGCTTCCTCGCGCTGGCGGGCGCCTTCCCCCCGGCCCTCGCCGCCGACGCGCGCTTCCGTGAGGCCGCGGTCCGGGCTTACTGCGATCTGGCGGCCCGGCCTGACGCAGTCCTGGCTGGATAGCCTGCGGCGGCCTCCCTGGCCTCCTAGGCCGCCGCCTTCAGCGCCCCCAGCCGCAAGCTGATCCGCCCGACCAGCGCGTCGGGCGACAGGCCGAGGCTCTCGGCGATACGGCAGAATTCCAGCAGGTCGACGCGGCGTTGGCCGCGCTCGATCATGGCCACGTGCGAGCCCGTCTTGCCCAGCCGCGCCGCCAGCGCCCGCTGGCTCAGCCCCGCTTCGCGCCGCGCGCCGATCAACACGGCGCGCACCACTTCGTACTCGTCGGAGAAGACCGGATTCGGCCGGCGCGGCGCGCGTGCGAACGGGGACGCCACGTTGTTGACACCGGTGTCAGGGACAGACATGTTTCCTCCCGCCTGGCGCGCGTCTCTGTTTCTGCAGAACGGTTCCAGATTACTTTGACACCGGTGTCATCGCAAGCGCCGGGTGAACGAAAGTATGGGGGGATGATGACGCCGCTGACCCGCCGGGCGACGTTCGCCGGCTTGGCCGGAACCGCCGCGACGCCCGCCCTGGCGGTCGCCGCGCAGCCGGGCTGGCGGCGGGGCGTCGAGGGGCAGCGCGCGGCCGACCTGGGCGACGGGACTTTCCTGAACCCCATCGTCGCGGGCGACCATCCCGACCCCACCATCCTCAAGGATGGCGCGGACTACTACATGACCTTCTCGTCCTTCGAGGCCTATCCCGGCGTGGTGATCTGGCACTCGCGGGACCTGGTGAGCTGGACGCCGATCGCCGCGGCGCTGACGACGCCCGTCGGCTCGGTCTGGGCCTGCGAGCTGATCCGCCACGAGGGCCGGTACTACATCTACATCCCGGCCCGCTATCCAGACCGCCGCTCGATCTACGTGATCTGGGCCGACGACATCCGGGGCCCCTGGAGCGAGCCGGTCGATCTCGACCTACCCGACCACATCGATCCCGGCCACGCGGTGGGCGAGGACGGCAAGCGCTACCTGTTCCTCTCCGGCGGCGATCGCGTCCGGCTGAGCGACGACGGCCTGAAGACGATGGGCGACGTCGAGCACGTCTACGATCCCTGGCGTTACCCCGTGGAATGGGACGTCGAGGGTTTCTCGCCCGAGGGACCGAAGATCACCCGCCGCGGCGACTGGTTCTACCAGGTCACCGCCGTCGGCGGCACCGCGGGCCCGCCCACCGGCCACATGGTGATCGCCGCCCGTTCGCGCTCGATCCACGGGCCCTGGGAAAACTGCCCGCACAACCCCATCGTCCGCACGGTCAGCGCCGCCGAGAGGTGGTGGTCGCGGGGCCACGCCACCCTGGTCGAAGGCCCGGCAGGTGACTGGTGGATGGTCTACCACGGCTACGAGAACGGCTTCTGGACCCTGGGCCGCCAGTGTCTGCTGGACCCTATCGAGTGGACCGCCGACGGATGGTTCCGCGCCCGCGGCGGCGACCTCTCGAAACCGCTGCGCAAGCCGCGTGGCGGCCAGGCGGGACCGAACGGCCTGGCGCTGTCCGAT
The DNA here is from genome assembly GCF_057809855.1 of Phenylobacterium sp. FG114. Lineage (NCBI taxonomy): Bacteria > Pseudomonadati > Pseudomonadota > Alphaproteobacteria > Caulobacterales > Caulobacteraceae > Phenylobacterium > Phenylobacterium sp. FG114. The sequence continues at coordinate 112,642 of NZ_JBMDKU010000016.1, forward strand.
GACTTCTCGCGCTCGAAGCTGGGCGTGCAGTGGGGGTTCGCCGATCCCGCGCCGGGCGAGCTGTCGCGGCTGCGGTTTGGCGACGGTCTGGCGATGACGGCCCGGGGGACCGCCCCGAAAGACTCCCCGCCCCTCACTTTCGTTGCGCCGGATCAGGCCTACGAGATCGAGGTCGACGTCGAGATTCCGGCCGAAGGCTCGGCGGGGATCCTGCTCTTCTACGACAAGCAGCTCTACTGCGGCCTCTCGTTCGACTCGCGCGCGTTCGTGACCCACCAGTACGGCCTCGAGCGAGGTCGGCCGGCCAATCCCTACGGCCGCCGCATGCGGCTGCGCATGCGCAACGACCGCCACATCGTCACCTTCCACACCAGCGGCGACGGTCGGAACTGGACGAAGTTCGACCGCCAGATGGAGGTGTCCGGCTACCACCACAACGTCCGCGGCGGCTTCATGGCGCTGCGGCCCGGGCTGTTCGCGGCGGGCCGGGGCGAGGCCCGATTCCGAGGCTTGATCTACCGCGCTCTCGTTTAAGGGCGCACGACCTCGGCTCCACTGTGGCGCCAAGGCCATTGCTTTTCTGGCCGGTTTGGCTACCCTAGATGACACCGGTGTCATCAGGATTGCCACCGGTGGCAACCAAGACCGCTCTGCGGCGACGCCGGGATTCCACCGGCGATTGGGGAGGAGAATTTCATGTTGCGACGGGGCGATTTCCGCCTGCGCCAGCTGGTGTGCGGCGCGTCCATTCTGGCTCTTGGCATGTGCGTCGCGGGGCAAGCCGCCGCGCAGACGGCCGCCGCGAGCGAGCCGGCCGAGGTCGACGAGATCGTCGTGACCGGCTTCCGCCAATCGCTGGATGCGGCGATCACCGTGAAGCGCGAATCGGTGTCGTCGGTCGATGCGATCGTCGCGGAAGACATCGCCAAGTTCCCCGACCAGAACCTCGCCGAGTCGCTGCAACGGATTCCGGGCATCTCGATCCAGCGTGACGGCGGCGAAGGCCGGGCGATCACCGTGCGCGGCCTCTCCGGCCAGTTCACCCGCGTCCGCGTCAATGGCCTGGAGGCGATCGCCACCTCGGCCGACGGCGCCAGCGCCAACCGCGAGCGCGCCTTCGACTTCAACGTCTTCGCCTCCGAGCTGTTCAGCTCGCTGGTGGTCCACAAGACGGCCGAAGCCTCGCTCGACGAAGGCTCGCTGGGCGCCGTCGTCGACCTCAACACCGGCAACCCGCTGGCGGGCAAGGACGGCTTCACCTTCGTGGCTTCGGCCCAGGGCTCGTACAACGACCTGAGCAAGAACATCGGGCCCCGCCTCGCCGGCCTCGCCGCGTGGCGCTCGGAAGACGGCGTCTTCGGCGTCTCGCTCTCGGCCGCCTACACCAAGACCGACACGCTGGAGTCCGGCAACAACACCGTCCGCTGGCAGCAGGCGCGGTTCAACTCGGTCAACGGCGTCAACTGCTTCACGACCCAGAACACCGGCGGGACCTATGTGCCCAGCGCCGGCTGCAACGAAGCCGCCCTCGCCTTCCACCCGCGCATCCCGCGCTACGGCCGCGTGGGCCATGACCGCGAACGCCTGGGCGTGACCGGCAGCGTGCAATGGGCTCCGACCGAGCGCACCAAGGTGTCGTTCGACGGTCTGTTCTCGCGCTTCCGCGAGGATCGCGAAGAGAAGTGGGCCGAGGTGCTGTTCCGCTCGAACGAGCGCTCGATCAACGTCGTGAACTACACGGTCGATCCCGCCACCAACAACCTGGTGAAAGGCACGTTCAACAACGCCTGGGTGCGCACCGAGCACTACCTGCGCAAGTCGGACACCACCTTCTATCAGTTCAGCGTGAACGCGACCCACGAGTTCACCGACAACCTGCGCGGCAGCGTGGTGGCCGGCTTCTCCAAGTCGGACGCCGATATCCCGGTCGAGACCACCTTCATCTTCGACGACCGCGACGCCAACGGCTACAGCTACGACTATACGGACTCGCGCCACCCCACGCTCACCTTCGGCACCAGCGTGACCGACCCGGCGAACTTCCAGCTCGCCGAGCTGCGTGACCGCCCGTCGAACACCACCAACAAGTTCAGGACGGTGTCGCCTCGCCTCGAGTGGGATGTCACCGACGGCATCCAGCTGCAGGCCGGGGCGGTCTACCGCCGCTTCGATTTCGAGGTGTTCGAGGCCGCTCGCGACGTCGTCGTGTGCCCGACCCGCACCACGGCGGGCCCCGATGCGGTGCTGGGCACGATCACCTGCACGCCGTCCAGCGTGTTCGGCCCCAACGCGGTTTACGGCTACCAGGCGACCTCCGCCCTCTCCCAGCTGGTCAACCTGGGCAAGGCCGGCCAGCCCTCGGGCACGACCTCCACCTGGCTGATCCCCGACATCGACGCCGCGGCGGCGTTCACCGGCCTCTATGGCCGCACCGCCGTCCCGCAGGCCAGCAACATCCGCTCGGTCCGCGAGGAAGACACGGGCGCCTATGTGCAGGGCAACTTCAAGGGTGAGCTGGGCGGCATCCGCTTCGCCGCCAACGCCGGCCTCCGCTATGTGGAGACCGACCAGTCCTCGACCGGCCTGAACAGCAACGTCGAGGTGACGGTCAAGCGCAAGTATCACGACTGGCTCCCGGCCGTGAACCTGGCGATCTTCCCCACCGACGACATCATCATCCGCGCCGCGGCGTCCAAGGTGATGACCCGCCCGAACCTCGGCAACCTCACTCCAGGCGGTTCGGTCGACGGCTTCAACTACCGCATCAGCTTCGGCAACCCCCAGCTCGACCCGTTCCGGGCCAAGGCCTATGACGCGGGCATCGAGTGGTACTTCGCCCCGCAGGCCGTCGCCTCGATCGCCGTCTTCAAGAAGGACATCTCGTCCTTCCCGCTGTCGGCGACGACCACGGGCACCTATGCCTCCACCGGCCTGCCGACCTCGATCATCAATCCCAGCTCGCCGGCGGCGTCCAACCTCGAAGGCCAGCCCTGGACGATCTCGACCATCCTCAACGGCAGCGGCGGCAGCCTGAAGGGCGTGGAGCTCTCGATCCAGAGCCCCTTCAGCTTCCTGCCTGGCTTCTGGTCGAACTTCGGCGGTATCGCCAACGCCACCTTCGTCGACTCCAACGTGACGTACCGGATCACCGGCCCGGCCACGACGCCCGGCGGCGGCAACCCCGGCTCGAACATGGACTCCACGCTCTACGGCCTGGCCAAGCGTTCCTACAACGCCACGATCTACTACGAGCAGGGCAAGTTCAGCGCCCGGGCCTCGGTGGCCTACCGCTCGGGCTTCGTCGACAACGCCTCGGCCACCGGCAACATCTTCGAGGGCTACAACTCGACGATCAATGTCGACGCCTCGGTGAAGTACAAGTTCAACGAGAACCTCGAGTTCTCGCTGGAAGGCGTGAACCTGACCGACGACTACCGCGACCGCTACGTCGACAAGGAAGCCGACCGCAACTACGAGTACAACCACTTCGGCCGCACCATCGTCGTCGGCGTCCGCTACCGGATGTAGCCCGACCTACCGAGACGGAGACACGGATCAGGCCGGGCCCTCGCCCGGCCTTTTTCGTGCCGCGCTGACGCCGTCGGCGGTTTGTCCTATGAGGCGGCATGACCGACGCCTTTGCTTATCCCGTAGGAACCCCAGGCCGCGTTTGGGGCGAGGCGGAGCGAGACCGGTGGCGCGCGCGGCAGGCGCGCCACCGCCGCTATGACCAAGACGTGCTGCCCCGCATCGAACGCCTCGGGGACCGTTTCGAGCGCACTGCCTACGGCCGGCTCGATTACGCGGGAGAGACCTACGAGTTGTACGCCCTGGGCAGCCGGTCGTGGGACGCCTCGTTGCCCAGCGCCCTCATCACGGGCGGGGTCCACGGCTACGAGACCAGCGGTGTGATGGGCGCCCTCCAGTTCCTCGAGACCGATGCCGCCGCCTACGCCGGCCGGGTCAATCTGCTGGTCGCGCCCTGCGTGAGCCCTTGGGGGTACGAGCGGATCAACCGGTGGAACTACGACGCCGTCGACCCCAATCGCAATTTCCGCGCGGACGGCCCCTCACGCGAAGCGACCCACCTCATGAAGCTGGCGGAGAACCGCCTCGGGCAGTTCCTGCTGCACATCGACCTGCACGAGACCACGGACAGCGACGAGAGCGAGTTCCGGCCCGCCCTGGCGGCGCGCGACGGCAAGGCGTTCGAGCCGGGGCTCGTGCCGGACGGGTTCTACCTCGTCGCCGACGCCGAGGATCCGCAGCTCGATTTTCAGCAGGCGATCATCGCCGCCGTCGAGCCCGTGACCCACATCGCGCCGCCCGACGCCGCCGGTCAGATCATCGGCTGTCCAGTCGTCGCCCCCGGGATCATCACCTATCCGCAGCGCGACTATGGCATGTGCTCTTCGATGACAGGGGCCCGCTACACGACGACGACCGAGGTCTATCCGGACAGCCCTCGCGCGACGCCGCAGCAGTGCAACGACGCCCAGGTCGCGGCCGTGCGCGCGGCTCTGGACTTCGTGCTCACGCGAAACTGACGCTTCAGCCGTCGCCTTTCCGGCTCGCCGCAGTGATGCAAGGCCGGCTTTGCCCCTCAGCAGCCTGGGTTTATTCTCTGGCGCGGACGAGTGGATGAGAGCGATGAGCGACGCTGTTGGCCCTGGCGACCTGGTTCTGTGCGTCAATGCGGCCCCGAACCACGTCACGGGAAGGCCGGTGCCCCTCCAGGCCGGCGAGACCTACCGTGTGCTCGGGGTGATGGAATTCGGCTGTCCGTGCGGGCGGTCCGACGCCCTGATCGACATCGGCATCGACTTCGGCTGGTGCCAGACCCGCTTCCGCCTGCTGCCGAAGCCCAAGGCCCAGGCCAAGACGCGGCGCGTGTCCGCGCCCCGGGAAAAAGAAACCATCCGCTGAGCCGTAGCTAGGGAGACTGTCGGCTCCCCCGCCTCTTGCCAGCCGCCGACCCACGCGCTAACACTGAACTCAATGGTTCAGTATAGCGCACCCCGCCTCGACGCCTCCTTCGCCGCGCTGTCGGACGTCACCCGGCGGGGCGTGCTGGAGCAGCTTGGACGCTCCGACGCATCGATCACCGAGCTTGCCGATCGTTTCCACATGACGCTCACGGGCATGAAGAAGCATGTCGGCGTGCTGGAGCAGGCGGGGCTGGTCACGACCGAGAAGGTCGGGCGCGTGCGCACCTGCCGTCTCGGCCGGCTGGGGCTCGACGAAGCCGCGGCCTGGATCGAGGCGCGCCGCCAGGTCTGGAACGCGCGCTTCGACGCGTTGGACGATGTCGTCGAAGCTTTGAAACGGAAGGAGAAGATCGATGGGTGATCGCGTGGGTGACGGCCGCACCAAGGTCGAACGCTTGTCCGAGCGGGAGTTCGTGGTGACGCGCAGGTTTGACGGCCCGGTCCGTCTGGTGTTCGACGCCTGGACGAAGCCCGAGCTGTTCAAGCTCTGGTGGGCGCCGAAGTCGATGGGTACGCCCCTGCTCTCCTGCGAAATGGATGTCCGCACCGGCGGCGGCTATCGCATCGCCTTCGGACACGACGCCGCGAACGCCATGGCGTTCTTCGGCAAATATCTTGAGGTCGTGCCCCTCTCGCGGATCGTCTGGACGAACGACGAGGGCGGGGAAGGCGCAGTGACCACGGTGACCTTCGAGGAGAAGGACGGCGGCACGCTGCTGGTGCTGCGCGAGCTCTATGCCACTCAGGAAGCGCTCGACGAGGCCTTCGTGGGCATGGAAGACGCCCTGCCCGAACAGTTCGCGCAACTCGACGACCTGCTCGCGACCCTGAGCGCAAACGCCTGACGATCTGGCGTGGCGGTTAGTGGCTTGCGGCTTCGGCCGGCAGGTGGCTCTTGTCGTACTTGCCGACCTGGCCCACGAGGGTCTGCCCCGCCTGGTTCATGCCGATCAGCTCCACCTCGGCGCCTTGGCGGCGATAGCGGAACACCACCTTGTCGACGGCCGCGACCCCGGTCAGGTCCCACAGGTGAGCATCTGTCATGTCGATCTCAACGCGGCTCGGATGGCCGTGGTGCTCGAAACTGGCCGCGAAGAGGTCGGCGGACGCGAAGAACAATTGACCGCTCACGCGGTAGCGCAAGATGCCGTCCTCTGACGCTTCGACCTCTTCGACGGCAATGGTCTTGCCGACTTTGCGCATGAAGAAGACGGCCGAAAGCAGTACGCCGAGCACCACGCCCTTCGACAGGTCGTGCGTGGCGACGACCGTCACCGTCGTGGCGACCATCACGATAGAGGACTGCAGGGGCGTCGAGCGCAGGCGAAGAACCGAGCCCCAGTCGAAGGTCCCGATCGAGACCATGATCATCACCGCCACCAGCGCCGCCATCGGGATCCGGGCGACCCAGTCCTGCAGCACGAGGATCAGAAACAGCAGGAACAGCCCAGCCCAGAGCGTGGATAGGCGGCCCCGTGCGCCGGAGGTGACGTTGATGATCGACTGGCCGATCATCGCGCAGCCCGCCATGCCCCCGAAAAGCGCGGAGGCGATGTTGGCCAGGCCCTGACCGCGGGTCTCGCGGTCCTTGTCGGACGGGGTGTCGGTGATGTCGTCGAGCAGGTTCGCGGTCAGCAGTGATTCCAGCAGTCCCACGAAGGCCAGGGTGGCCGAGATCGGCGCGATGATCGTCAGCGTGTCCCAGGTCAACGGCACGGCGGGCAGATGGAACATTGGCAGGGCGGACGGCATCTGGCCCATATCGCCGACCGTGCGCACGTCGAGGCCGGTGAAGATCACCAAGGCGCTGATCAGCACGATCGCGACCAGTGGCGATGGGACCGCCGTGGTGATCCGGCGGAAGCCGTAGATGATCGCCAGGGCTCCCGCCACCAGCGCGAAGGTCTGCCAGTTCGCGCCGATCAGTTCGGGCATCTGGGCCAGGAAGATCAGGATCGCCAGCGAGTTGACGAAGCCGGTCATCACGCTGCGGGACACGAACTTGATGTAGCGGCCGAGCCTCAGGAGGCCGATGGCGATCTGAAAGACGCCGCAGAGGATGGAGGCCGCGAAGAGGTACTCAATCCCGTGGTCCTTCACGAGGGTCACCATCAGCAGCGCCATGGCGCCCGTGGCAGCGGAGATCATCGCCGGCCGACCGCCGACGAAGGCGATCGTCACAGCGATGACGAAGGATGCGTAGAGCCCGACCGCCGGGTCGACCCCGGCGATGATCGAGAACGCGATGGCCTCTGGAATGAGGGCGAGCGCCACGACCGTGCCGGCCAGGAGGTCGCGGCGCGGGTTTGCGAGCCATTGCTGGCGCGCGGATGCAAGTATGGACAAACGGATCCCAATTCGGTTCGCCGGGCGCTCCTGGCGCCTCGTCGGCAAGGTTCCCCGGCGGATCGGCGGCCGGGATAGCCACCCGCGACAAAGGCGGGTCCAATGTGGCGTGCGACCTATCTTACCGATCCGCCACGCGCAAGGGGCCGCCCAGTGCTGATGACCCGTAAAGAGTGTTAGGGCGTCGGCGGCTCGGTCGGCGCGGGGGCCGGCGGCGTCGCGGCTGGCGCGGCGGGATCCTGCGCCGCGACCTCGACCGGCGGCGTCGGCACGGGCGCGGGCGGGCCGGCCAGGATCGCCTGGGTGGGCGTGCGCTTCAAGGCCACGCCCATGAAGCTACGCCACATCTCCGCGGGCGCCGTTGCGCCGCTGATCCGCGTCATGGGCTTCGCATCGTCGCGCCCCATCCAGGTGCAGGCCGCGAAGCCGCCGGTGTAGCCGCAGAACCAGGCGTCCTTGTAATCCGATGTCGTGCCGGTCTTGCCGGCCAGGTCGTAGCCCGGCACGGCCGCCCGGCCGCCGGTGCCCGAACTCATCACCGCCCGCATCATCTGGTTCAGCTCGCTCAGCGCTGGATTGGCGATGGCCGGGACGGGCGCCGGCGGGCGCTTCTGGTAGATCACCGTTCCACCCTGCCGGATGCGTTCGACCCCGTAGGGCTGGACCCGGTTGCCGCCGTTGCCGAAGGCGGCGTAGGCCTGGGTCATCTCCAGTGGAGAGACCAGGGTGGTCCCCAGCGCCATGGCCGGGTCGGTGTTGACCGTCGAGCTGATCCCGATGCGCCGCGCCGTCAGCGCCACCTGCGGCCGGCCCACCTCGTCGGCCAGGCGGGCGGCGACCGTGTTCACCGACTTGGCCAGCGCCGTCTGCAGGGTGATCGGGCCCAGGTAGGTTCCCACCTCGTAGTTGCTGGGCGTCCAGCCGTTGATGGTCACCGGCTCGTCGATCACCGGCGTGTCAGGGGTCCGGCCCTGCTCCAGCGCGGTGAGGTAGACGAACGGCTTCCAGGCCGATCCCGCCTGCCGCCGGGCACTGACCGCGCGGTTGTAGGGCGCGGTCGCGTAGTCGGTCCCACCGACCAGCGCCCTCACCCGTCCGGCGCCGTCAATCGCGACGATCGCCGCCTGGTCCGCGCCCTGAGCCTTGTAGCGCGCGGTGACGTTGCGGGCCGCATCGCCGGCGGCGATCTCCATGGTCTGGTCCAGGGTCGTCTCGACCACCAGGTCGCGCCCGGGCTTGGGGACCATCCGGCGAACCTCGGCGTCCACCCAGTCGACGAAGTACTGCGCCGCGCCGCTGGGCGCGTTCTTCCAGACCTTGGGCTTCTGGCCCGCCGCCTTGTCCCGCTGGGCCGGCGTGATCGCACCGGTCTCGACCATGGCCACCAGCACCAAGTTCGCGCGCTCCAGGCAGCGTTCCGGCTGGTCGACGGGGCTGTAGCCGCTGGGCGACTTCAGGACGCCCGCCAGCATGGCGGCCTCCTTGATCGAGAGCTTGGCGGCCGGCTTGTTGAAGTAGCGCCGCGACGCCGCCTCCAGGCCGTAGGCTCCGGAGCCGAAATAGACCCGGCTCAGGTACAGTCCCAGGATCTGCTTTTTCGAGTAGGTCCGCTCCAGCTCGACCGCATAGACCAGCTCGGTGGCCTTGCGCTCCAGCGTCCGCTCCTGACTGAGGAACAGGTTTCGAGCCAGCTGCTGCGTGATGGTCGAGGCGCCCTGGGTGGCGCGGCCCTCGCTCAGGCCCGCCACGACGGCGCGGGCGATGCCGCGCGGGTCGAAGCCGTTGTGCTCGTAGAACCGGCGGTCCTCGATGGCGACGAACGCCGCGGGCACGTGCGGCGGCAGCTTGGCGATGTCGACCGGCGGCGCGTACCGCCCCCCGCGCACGCCGATGACCGCCCCGTTGCGGTCGAGGTAGGTGATCTGCGGCGCCCGCTCGATCGCGGGCATGCGCGGCAGTTCGGGCGCCTGCGCGAACTGCAGGGACGAGGCGGCGAGAAGGGACAGCAAGGCGGCGCGGCTCCCTAGAGCCTGTCAGGCGACAGGCTCGACATCTTAACTGGGAGCGCGCTTGGCGGGCGAAACCGGAGTCCACTTTCGCCCAGCGCGCTCTCGGACGACCGCTCCCTCAAGCGGGTCCGATGCGGCCCTTGTGTGTCCCGGCGCGCTTCGCCGGCCAAGATAATTCCCGGTAATGCGACGCTGAGGCGCCGCATCCGGACCGTGCGTCCACGGAATCTCGGCGCGAACTGCACGCGGCGGGGCGGCCGCTAGAGCGCGATGAAGCTCTGGAAGCCGCCGAAGATCATCCGCTTGCCGTCGAAGGGCATGTCGCTGCCGCGCAACCGCTCGTCGGCCATGACCTTGGCCATGACTTCATCGCGGTGTTCGCGGGACTTGTAGGTCGCCCACGAAAACACGACGACCTCGTCATCCTTGGCCTGGACCGCGCGGGGGAACGAGGTCAGTTCGCCATAGGGCACGTCGTCGGCGAACGTCTCGACGTAGCTGAGCGCGCCGTGCTCCATCCAGACTTTGCCGCCCAAGGTCGCCATGGCCTTGTAGGCCTCGACATTGACCTTCGGCACCGCCAGCACGAATCCGTCGACATAGGGCATGGGTCATCCTCCTCTGCTCTGCTCGGATCCTAGGACGGTTAGAGCGGCGGTTCTCCGACATGCGGGAAACAGAAATCTCCGCTCGCCGGTTGGTCGCTGGAGGGGCAAATTCAGCCTTCGGATTCGCGCCTGAATCCCCGACCGTCCAGATGGGAGACCGCCCGAGTGGCTGAAGCGATCCGGCGCCGCCGGCGGGTGAAGATCGTGGCCACCATCGGGCCGGCGTCCTCTAGCGCCGAGCGCCTCGAGGAACTGTTCCGCACCGGCGCGGACGTCTTTCGCCTCAACTTCAGCCACGGCGCCCAAGAGGGCCATGCCGAGGTCATCGAGCGCATCCGCAAGGTCGAGAAAAAAACCGGCCGACCCATTGGAATTCTTGCGGATCTCCAGGGCCCGAAGCTGCGCGTCGGCCGCTTTGCCGGCGGCGCCGTGGTCCTGCAGTGGGGCCGCACCCTGCGCCTCGACCTGCAGGAGCGCCCGGGCGACGGCCAGCGCGTTCAGCTTCCTCACCCCGAGATCATGGCCGCCGCCACGCCAGGCTCGGTCCTGCTTCTTGATGACGGCAAGGTGCGCCTCGAGGTCACCCGCCAGACGCCCGAGTTCCTCGACACCAGAGTGATCGTCGGCGGCCGCCTCTCCGACCACAAGGGCGTCAATCTTCCCGGCCTAACCCTGCCGATCCCGGCGTTGACCAAGAAGGACCGCTCGGATCTCACGTTCGCCCTGGAGCACGGCTGCGACTGGATCGGCCTGTCGTTTGTCCAGCGGCCCGAGGACGTGGCCGAGGCGCGCGAGCTTGTCGGCGACCGCGCGTCCATCCTGTCGAAGATTGAGAAGCCCGGCGCGCTGCAGTCGATCGAAGAGGTTATGAAGCTCTCCGACGCCATCATGGTCGCTCGCGGCGACCTGGGCGTCGAGCTGCCAGCCGAAGACGTGCCGCTGATCCAGAAGCGCCTCATCCGCACCGCGCACCGGCACGGCCGGCCCGTGGTCGTGGCGACCCAGATGATGGAGAGCATGATCGAGAACCCGGCGCCGACTCGGGCCGAGGCCTCGGACGTCGCCACTGCCGTGTTCGACGGCGCCGACGCCGTCATGCTGTCCGCCGAGAGCGCCACCGGCAAGTTCCCGGTGGAGACCGTCCGGATGATGGACCGGATCATCGCCCGGACCGAGGAGGATGAAGATCTGAAGGCCGCCCGCGCCGCCGCCCGGCCGACGCCGGAGCACTCCGCCGGCGACGCCATCTGCGCGGCCGCGCGCCAGGTGGCCGAGACGATCGAGGCCAAGGCGATCGCCGCCTTCTCGCTCTCGGGGCGGACCGCGGTCCGCATCGCGCGCGAGCGGCCGGACGTGCCCATCCTTGGCCTGACGCCCAGCCTGGAGACGGCCCGGCGGCTGGCCCTGGTCTGGGGGGTGCATGCCCTGGCCTCGGAGACCACCCACACCATGACCGAGACGGTCGCCCAGGCCGCGGCCCTGGCGCTCAAGAGCGGCTTCGCGCGCCGGCGTGAGGAGATCGTCGTCATCGCAGGCGTCCCGTTCGGCCGCTCCGGCGGCACCAATTCGCTGCGGGTGGCCCAAGTCACCTGAGCGGCGGCTTGACGGACGCGTCTTCGGGCCACAGGCTCGGCGGCACAGTTTCGAAGGAGCGCCCCATGCGGCTGTTCGCCCTCGTCTCCGGCCTCGCGGCGCTTGCCGCCACGCCCTGCCTGGCGCTGACCATCTCCTCCGCGCCGCCCAGCCGCGACGCCGCCCCCCACCTCAAGCCCAGCGAGAGCGCGGGCCCGCGACTGCAGGACGGCTGGGCCGGCGGCGGCCGTCCGGCATCGGCCTCCAGCTCCAGCTTCAGCAATGGCATGACCGTCTACGGCGGGACGACCACCAGCTACGGCTTCGGCAACGTGCAGACCACGATCCGCTCCGGGGACCAGAATTCGCTCTGGCCCAACGAGCGCCGTGAGACCTCGGCTCCGCTGGGCCTCGTTCCCCGCCGCTGAGCCGCGACGGCGGATCGCCCGAACGCGTGCGTCCGCCGATCTCCTCCAAAGCATTGTTGGAATCGAAAAAGCCTCCCGAGGGAGGCTTTGGGAGTGGTTGTTTTGGAAGCTTTGGGTGCGGGGACAGGATTTGAACCTGTGAC